>JAOARA010000255.1 GCA_025211115.1 Roseicyclus sp.
AGGACGGTCGTGAGCGTCGTCAGCAGCACGGGCCGCAGGCGGTCGCAGGTGCCGTCGATGATCGCGGGGATCAACCCGCGCTCCTCGGCGTATTCGTCGATGGTGGTCACCAGCACGATGGAATCATTGATGATGATGCCGTTCATCCCGATCAGGCCGACGACGGTGAACATCGACAGCGGCACATCCCACAGCACATGGCCGTAGATCGCGCCGACAAGGCCGAAGGGGATGATCACCATCACCACCATGGGCCGCGTCCAGCTGGCGAAGATCCACGACAGGACAAGGTAGATCCCCAGGAGGCACAGGATGAAGCCGGTCATCGCGTCGTCGAGAAACGCGCGCTCCTGCTCGGCGAGGCCCGAAAGCTGGGTGGCGACGCCATAGCGTTCCTCGAGGCCGGGGATGATGACCTCCTGCAGCTCGGTCATGATCTCGGCGGCGCGGGCGGGGTCATCCTCGGACAGGTCGCCGGTGACCGAGATCAGGCGCACGCCGTTCTCGCGCTGGATGGTGGAAAAGCCCTGCCGCGCGGTGACGGTCACTATGTCGGCCAGCGGCACGTATTGCCCCGAGGCCGCGCGCAGGAGCGTGCGGTCGAGGAAATCGGCGGTCAGCTCACCCGCGGGCAGTTCGACCCGGATCGAGGCGGTGCGCGGCCCGTCGGGATAGGTCGCGGCCTCGATCCCGCCGAGGCGGTTGCGCAGCACGCGGCCAAGCGCGCCGATCTCGAACCCCAGCGCCTCTCCCTGTGGGGTCAGCTCGAGCGACAGTTCCTCGCGGTCATAGGCCATGCTGTCCTGCAGGCCCGAGACCTCGCCGAAGCGGCCCAGCTCGGCCTGCAGGGACACCGCGGCCTCCTTCAGCGTGGCGGTGTCGGCGCCGAAGATCTGCACGTCGATGGCATCGCCGCCCGGCCCGCCGCGGAACCCGCGAAAGCTGACGACCTCGGCCATGGGCAGCTGGCGCACCTCGTCCTGCAGTTCGGCTACGAAGGCAAAGCTGGAATAGGGGCGCAGGTCGGCCTCGATCAGTTCGATGGCGATGGACCCGAGCAGGTCGGCGTCCTTGTTCTCGACCCCCGACAGCCCGCCGCCGGTGTTGCCGCCGATCTCGCCCATGACATAGGCCAGCGGGTTCACCCCGTGTTCGGCCTCGAGCCGGGCGGCCACGGCCTCGGTCGCGCGCTGCATCTCGCGCATCATGGCAAGGCTGTCTTCGCGGGTGGCCCCGTCGAGCATGGCGAAGTTGCCGGAGACCGAACTGAGCTCGGGCGCATTGAAGAAGCGCCATGTCACGTCACCGCGGATGAAACTGGCCACCTGCGTGGCGAGGATCAGGATCATCGCGGCCAGCACCGGGTAGCGCGCGGCGATGACCAGCCGCATGGCGGGGCGGAAAAGCCCCTCCTTCACCCGGTCGAAGCCGCGGTTCACGAGGCGCGAGGGCATGTCGTACCAATGCGTTTTCGCCGAATGGGCCAGCGCATGAGCCATGTGGTTGGGCAGGATCAGGAAGCATTCGACCAGCGCGGCGATCAGCACCACGATCACGGTAAAGGGGATGTCGGCGATCAGGCTGCCGAAGCGCCCCCCGACCGAGGTGAGCGCGGCGAAGGCCAGAACCGTGGTGACCGTGGCCGAGAAGACCGGCGCGGCCATGCGGCGGGCGGCATTCTCGGCGGCGGTGACGGGATCTTCGCCCAGGGTGCGGGCGCGGTAATCGGCGTGTTCGCCGACGACGATGGCGTCATCGACCACGATGCCCAGCGTGATGATCAGCGCGAAGAGCGAGATCATGTTGATCGTCAGCCCCGCCACCCACATCAGCGCGATGGCCGCGGTCAGTGCCACCGGGATGCCCGCCGCCACCCAGAAGGCGGTGCGCGCATTGAGGAACAGGAACAGCAGGCCCACCACGAGGGCGAGACCCATCAGCGCGTTGTCCATCAGGATATCCAACCGCCCGGTGATCGCGTCGGCGCGGGTGCGGATCAGGTCGATGGTGGTGCCCTCGGGCAGCGTCGCCTGCATCTCGGCGGCGACCTCTTCGACGACGCCCTGGATGGCGATGGCGTCGCCGTCCTCGGAGCGGTCGACGCGGATCGAGATGGCGGGATTCTCGCCCACGAAATAGGCGCGCTCGCGGTCCACGCCCTCGGTCCTGACCACGGCGACATCGCCGATGGTCAGCGCCGAGCCGTCGGCATTGGTGCGCAGCGTCAGCGCGGCGATCTCGGGCGCGCTGCGCTGCGCGGCCCCGGTGCGGATACGGGCGTTGGCGGCATCCACGTCGCCCGCGGGCGAGGTGGAGGCGGCGGCCGCGATCACCGCGGCGATCTCGGACATCGAGACATCGTAGCGGATCAGCGAGGCCGAGGGCACCTCGACCACCGTTTGCGGGGCTGCGACGCCGCGGATCGTGGCGCGCGTGACGCCCGCGTCGAACAGGCGCGCGGTGAATTCATCGGCAAAACGGCCCAGCTGTGCGGGCGCGACGGGGCCGGTGATGACCACGTCGGTCACCCGGTCCCACCATGCGCCGCGGCGCACCTCGGGGTCGCCGGCGTCTTCGGGCAGGTCGGTGATGCCGTCGAGCGCCTGCTGCACCTCGTCGGCGGCGCGGCCCATGTCCCAGCCCGGTTCGAACTCCAGCGCGATCGAGCTGCGCCCCTCGCGGCTGGTGGCCGATGACCCGGCGACGCCGGGCACGGCCAGCAACACGGGTTCCATGACCGCGACGATGGCCTCGTCCACGTCCTCGGCGCCCGCGCCGTCCCATGTCACGACGATGTCGATCTCGTCCGAGACGACATCGGGAAAGAACTGCGCCCGCATCTGCGGGATCGCGGCAAGCCCCGCGACCACCATCAGAACCAGAAGCAGGTTCGCCGCCGTGCGGTGGCGGGTGAAATAGCCGAGGATGCCGGCACCGGCGGGGGGAAGGCTGCGCATCGGTCAGCTTCCCATCCGGCTTTCGAGGCGGTCGACCATCTGCGCCGGAACCTCGTCCTGTTGCAGCTGGTTCAGCATCCGCGCCTTGACGTCCTGCGGGATGAAGCCGTTGCCCTCGACAAAGGCGATCAGCCGCGCGCGGCGGTCGGGGTCGAGCGCGATGGTCTCGGGCTCGGCCGGTGGGGCATCGGCGTCGCGGATCGGGTTGACGCGAATGCCCGCGCCAAGCGCGGGTGTGCGCGCCAGCACCACCTCGCGGCCCTGCAGGCCGCGGGCGCGGATCAGCACGTCGTCGCC
>JAOARA010000256.1 GCA_025211115.1 Roseicyclus sp.
CTCGCCCTCCTCCAGCACGATCTCGGCCCGGTAGAAGGTCAGGCCCGACCCCTCGTCGCTGAAGACATCGGCCGAGACCTGGCTGACCTGTACCATCAGGTCGGCCATGTTGCGCATGTCGAAGGCGGGGAAGCGCAGCGTCACCTCCTGCCCGACAAAGACCTGGTCCACGTCGATCGCGGGCACCTGCGCGGTGATCACCAGCGGCCGCCCCTCGGGCACGAGGAAGGCGACCGGATCGGCGGGGCGCACGACCGATTGCGGGCCGAAGACCCGCAGCCCCAGGATGCGGCCCGCGACCGGCGCGCGCAGCTCCAGCTCGGCGATGCGCCGCTCGAGGTCGGCGCTGCGCTGGCGCAGCTCTTCCTCGGTGACGCGGATCTCGCGCAGCTGCGCGATGGCCTGTTCGCGGCGGGCGGTGTCGAGCTGCAGGATGGCGAGCCCGGTCTCGACGATGCGCTCGCCCGCCTCGGCGCGGCGGGCCTCGAGCTCGCCAAGCGATCCGCGCAACTGCGCGGCGTCGCGCTGCAGGCGCAACACCGGGTCCGATTGCACGAGGCCGCGGTCGAGCAACCCCTGCTGCCGCTCGAGGTCGGTCTCGACCAGCGACAGTTGCTCTCCGAGGGCCGCCTCCTGCGCGTCGAGGGCGGCGATCTGCGCCTCGATCTGGGTGATGCGGCCCTGCAGCTGCGCGGTTTCCCGCGTGAAGGTCTCGGCGCGGGCGTCGAACAGGTTCCGCTGCCCCTGCAGCAGGTCGGCCAGCTCGGCCTCGCCCGTGGCGCGCGCCACGAGATCGGCGGGGAAATCCACCTCGGTCGCGCCATCGCGCTCGGCCTCGAGCCGGGCGCGGCGCAGCCGCACCTCGTGAAGCTGTGCCGCCGCAACGGCGCGGTCGCGGGCGAGCTGGCCGGGGGCAAGGCGCAGGATCACGTCGCCCGCCGCGACCCGGTCGCCCTCGTCCACCAGAAGCTCGGCCACCACGCCGCCCTCGGGGTGCTGGATCGCCTGCCGGTTGCGCTCCACCTCGATGCGGCCGGTGGCGATGACCGCGCCCGACAATTCGCTGAGCGCGGCCCAGCCGCCGAAACCGCCCAGAAGCAGCGACATGGCGACCAGCCCGGTCAGCAAGGGACCGCGCACCGACCAGGCGCGGGCGGGATCGTTGCGGGCGCTCATGACACACCTCCGGGCGCCGCGGCCTTCTGGATGTCGGCGTAATTGGTCAGCGTCTTCTGCAACACCTCCTGCGTCGGGCCGAACATCACGGGCACCCCGCCCGACAGCACCAGCAACCGGTCGCATTCGCGGATCGCCGAGGGGCGATGCGCCATGATCAGCACCGCGCGGCCGTCGGCCTTGATCTCCTGCACCGCCTTGTTCAGCGCGATCGAGCCGTCGTTGTCGAGCGCCGAGTTCGGCTCGTCCAGCACCAGGAGCACAGGGTCGCCATACAGCGCGCGGGCCAGCCCGATGCGTTGGATCTGCCCCCCCGAGAGCCGCGCCCCAAGGCCCGAGACGCGCGTCTCGTAGCCTTCGGGCAGGTTCAGGATCATCTCGTGCGCCGCCGCGGCACGGGCCGCCGCGACGACCTTGTCGGTGTCCGGCGTGTCGGCCAGACGGGCGATGTTCTCGGCGATGGTGCCTTCGAACAGCGTCACCGCCTGCGGCAGGTAGCCGATGTGCAGCCCCAGCTCGTCGGGGTCATATTGGTCCAGCGTCGCGCCATCCAGGCGGATCTGCCCCGCCGCGGGCAGCCAGACCGAGGTGACCGCGCGCGCCAGCGTCGACTTGCCCGAGCCGGAGGGGCCGATCACGCCCACCGCCTGCCCCGGCTCGACCGCGAAGCCGACCCCGCGCAGCGTGGGCGCACGCGCGCCCGGCGGCACGACCGACAGCTGGGTCACGTCGAGCCGCGCCTTGGGCCTTGGCAGGGACATGCGCGGCGGCGGCGCGCGCTCGGCGTCGAGCAGCGCCCGCAGGCGGCCCCAGCCCTGTCCGGCCTCGGCAATCGCGCTCCACTGGCCGATGGCCAGCTCGATCGGTGCCAGCGCGCGGCCCAGCAGGATCGAGCCCGCGATCATCGCGCCCGCCGTCATCTCGGCCTGCAGCACGAGATAGGCGCCAAGGCCGAGGATCGCCGATTGCAGGAACAGCCGCAGCGTCCGGGTCATCGCGGTGAACCCGCCGACCCGGTCGGCGGCGCGCATCCCCTCGGCCAGCGCCGCGGCGCGTTGGCGACGCCAGCGGGCAAAGGCGCTGCCCTGCATGCCCAGCGCGCGGATCAGCTCGGCCTCGGCCTGCATTTCGCCGGCCATGCGATCCGCGAGATGCGAGGCCGCCGCCGAGGTGGCGATGGGCCCGCGCGTCAGCGCACGGTTGACCAGCGTGATCACGATGAGCAGCGCCGCGCCGCCGACGGCCAGCCAGCCGAGCCAGGGGTGAAACAGGAAGATCGCCGCGATGAAGAGCGGCGTCCACGGCAGATCGAAAAGCGCCATGAAGACCGGTGCAGCCGCGATTCGCTGCACCGCGCCAAGATCCTGCAGCGCGGTCTGCCGCTCGCCGGTGCCCTGCGCCCGCGCCAGCGCGGCGCGGAAGATGCGGCCGTCCAGCGCCTCCTGCAGGCGCGCCCCGTAGCGCGCGGCGACGCGCCCGCGGACATAATCCAGCACGCCCATCATCAGGAACAGGAAGACGATCAGCACGGTCAGCGCGACCAGCGTCTCCTCCGAGCGGGAGCCGAGGACGCGGTCATAGACCTGCAGCATGTAAAGCGGTCCGGTCAGCATCAGCGCGTTGACCGCCATGCTGAACAGGGCCACCGACCACAGAAGCCAGGCGTTGCGCCTGCGGAACTGCGTCAGGTCATCGGGGCCGACCCCGGAACGGCGAGACATCGCGGCAATCGTCCTCGAACAACTCGTACAAATCGGGCAAGGCCCGGGGGCGGCCCTTGACTCCGGCCCGCCCGGACACGTCTAACAAACACAAGACCCCGGTGACTAGATACCGTCCGAAGCCTTTCCATCCGGTTTCGCCCGGCCCCCGTCGCCTGCACGTTCACGAACCAACGGGGAAGCTGCCGTGCCCCTCACCCGCCGCATCCGCCGGCTGACCGCCGTCTTGTCTGCCGTCCTGCCCGCGGCCCTGCTGGCCCTGCTGACGGCCTGCGGACCGGCCGCGCTGCCGCCCGGCGACAGCATCCGCGACGCGGACGAGGCGCAGAACCGCGCGGTTCACCGGTTCAACCTGTCGCTCGACCGCGCGCTGGTCGGCCCGGCCTCGGAGGGTTACGGATCGGTCGTGCCCGAGCCACTGCGCCGCGGTGTCGGCAATGTCGCCGCGAACCTGTCGCAGCCGTCGCATATCGTGAACAACCTTTTGCAGGTCCGCATCGGGCAAGCCAGCCACAACACCTTGCGGTTCCTCGTGAATTCCACCGTCGGGCTTGGCGGCCTCTTCGATCCGGCGACCGCCCTCGGCCTCGAGGCGCGGGAGACGGATTTCGGCGAAACCCTGCATGTCTGGGGCCTTCCCGAGGGCGATTTCGTCATGCTCCCGGTGCTCGGCCCCTCGACGACGCGCGACAGCTTCGGGATGGTGATCGATACCGCGCTGAACCCGCTGCGCCATGTCCTGCCCGAGGCCGACCGGCCCTATGCCACGGCGGTGGGCGTGCTTGGCCGGTTCGGGGACCGCCACGACAACGGCGCGTTGATCGACAGCGTTCTGCGCGACAGCGCCGACAGCTACGCGCAGCTGCGCTCGCTCTACCTGCAGAACCGGCGGTTCGAGCTGGGCGGGCCGCGGCTGGGCTACCGGACGGACGGGGCGGACGATGGCCTCGATGCCGACCCCTACGCGGACCCCTATGCAGATCCTTACGCCGACCCTTACTCGGACGCCATTTCAGATCCCTATTCGGACCCCTATATCGACGCCTATGCCCAGTGACATCCGACCGACCCGCCGAACCCTCGTGACAACCGCCCTTGCCGGGCTGGCGCTGCCGCTTGTGCCGCGCGGTGCCGCGGCGCTGACCGCCGCCACGGCCTCGGGGCTGGTCGAGCAGGTCGCGGCCGAGATCACGCGCATCATCAACTCGGGACAGTCCGAAGCCGCGATGATCCGCGATTTCGAGCGGATGATGGGCCGCTACGGCGACATGCCCACCATCGCGCAATCGGTGCTCGGCCCGCCCGCGCGCTCGGCCAGCCGGGCGCAGCTTTCGGCCTTTGCCGATGCGTTCCGCGGCTACATGGCGCGCAAATACGGCCGCCGCTTCCGCGAGTTCATCGGCGGAACCGTCGCGGTGGAGGGGGCGCAGGACGGCGGGCGCTTCATCGAGGTGATCTCGAACGTCCGCATCCCCGGCCGCGCACCCTTCGAGGTGCGCTTCCGCGTCTGGGACCGCTCGGGCAGCCCGCTGTTCATCGACATGCTGATCGAGGGCGTCTCGCTGGTGATCTCGGAACGCTCCGAGGTGGGGTCGATCATGGACCGCAACGGCGGCTCGGTCGACGCCACGATCGAGGCGTTGCGCCGCCTCGGCTGATCCGGGCGTGGCGCTTTGCATTGCCCCCCAACCGGGCGGGGGCTAACTGTGGCGGCATGACAGAGCTTTCCCTCGACACCCGCTCCGGCCTGCCCGAGGCGCTTCGCGTGCTGCTGGCGGAGTATCCCCGCGACGGCTGGGCCGCGCATCCGCAGTTCCAGGGCCTCGTGAGCTTCTGGCTGGAACGTCACATGATGTTCCGTCAGCTGATGGAGCACATGACCCGCGAGACCGAGGGATTTCTCGACGGCAACCGCGACCCGCGGGGGTTCGCGCAGGGCATCGGGCGCTATGGCGGGCTGTTCGTGAACCAGCTGCACGGGCACCACCAGATCGAGGATCACCACTATTTCCCGATCCTGCGCGACCGCGAGGCGCGGATCACGCGGGGCTTCGACCTGCTGGACAGCGATCACCACGCGCTCGACGGCATCCTTGCGCGGTTCGTCGAGCAGGCGAACGGGGCGATCCGCGGCGTCTCGGGGCCGGACCCCAAGACCGGGGCGGGCGCGCTGCGCGACGGGTTGGCGGGGCTCGAGCGGCTGATCGACCGGCACCTGACCGACGAGGAGGACCTGATCGTTCCGGTCATCCTGCGCGACGGGCCGGGCGGGCTGGGCTAGACCCTAGGCATCGGCGCGGCGCCACAGCGGGCCGACGGCCAGCGCCAGCACCGCGATGTTGAAGATCGCGTTCGAGGCATGTCCGGACAGGATGGACCCCGCGCTGTCGATGACGAACCACACCAGCGCGCCGCCCACCACCGCGCGGCGCACCGCCTCGGGCGCGGCATCGAAGGGCGCGCCGGACAGAAGCCACACGGTCGCCCCCCATCCCGCAAGGAAGCCTGCCATCAGGCCGCAGAGAAAGCGCGCCTCGGGCGAGGCGAGGCTGACCGTGCCGTCCAGCGGCAAGCCCAGAAGGTCGATCACCCACTCGGCCGGGCCTGCCGTGGCGGGGATGGTCGCCAGCAGCAGGAAGGGCGCGAAGCCGCCGATCACGAGGGCGCTGACGCGCAGCCAGCGTTTCTGGGTCTGGAGGGTCATGGCCGGGGGTCCTTGTTCAGCGATCTGCCCCTAGCTCGCCCGGCGCAGGTCATCGCCGCAATTACCTTGCAGGTAAGCGACGCGGCCCTGCAGGCGTGGTAAGGCACCGGCATGAGCCAATTCGCCGAAACGCTCCGCTTCTGGCGGCAGGCCCGCCGCCTCTCGCAGCTCGAGCTTGCGCTCGAAGCCGGGGTCTCGGCGCGGCATATCTCGTTCCTCGAAACCGGGCGCGCGCGCCCCAGCGCCGAGATGATCGGACGGCTGGGCGCGGCGATGGCGCTGCCGCTGGATGCGCGCAACCAGATGCTGACGCGCGCGGGCTTTGCCGCCGCCTACGCGGCGCGCGACTGGAACGACGCCGAGATGGGGCCGATCCGCCACGCCGTCGAGCGGATGCTGGCGGGTCACGCGCCCTTTCCCGGCCTTGCCGTCGATGCCGAATGGACGGTGCTGCGGCTGAACCCGGCAGCCGCGGCGCTGTTCGGTCGGCTGGGCCTGTCCGAAGGGGGGAGCTTCCTCGAGTTGATGCTGTCCGACCGGCTTCCCGCGTTGGTCGAGAATTGGCCCGAGGTCGCGCAGCACACGGCCACGCGGCTGCGGCTCGAAAGCGCCGCGCGCGGCGGGGTGGCCCGCCTCGATGCTGCCGCCGCGCATCTGGCGCAGGTGCCGCACCCCCGCGGCACATCCACCGGGCCGGTGGTGCCGGTGACCCTGCGGCTGGGGGACAGTCGGCTGTCGCTCTTCTCGACATTGGCGCAGTTCGGCACCCCGGAGGACCTGTTGCTCGAGGATCTTCGGATCGAGCTGTTCTTTCCCATGGACGACACGACCGAGGCCGCGCTCAGGGCGCTGACCTGACGAAAAAGGCCCCCGGTTGGGGGACCGGGGGCAGGTGCGGGAACGGGGTCGGACGCCCGACCGGGGTGGGACCAGTGAAAAGAATGGCCGGGCGCCCGTTCCGGTCTTCGACGGGGATCAGTCGAAGCCGAACTGGAAGGTCAGGCCCGTCTGGCCGTGACCGGTCTGCACGACATTGGCTTGCGCGCCGTTGCCGAACTGGAAGATGCCATGCGCCTGGCCATGACCCTGCTGGTCGAGCGTCGCGGCATGGCCGTTGCCCTCCTGGTGAATGATGCCGAGCGACCCGCCACCGGCGACCTGCGCGATGGCTGCGCCGTTGAACGAGCCGTCCTGGTGGACGAAAGCGCCGCTCTCGACACCCCGCGCGATCTGGTAGAGGGCAAGGCCCGCGCGGATCGCCCGCGCCTCGTCGGCATTGCCGGCGTTGAGGCTGAGGCTGAGGGTGCCACCCGCGGCGGCGGGAAGGGCGGTGGCGGCGACGAGGGCGGCGGTCAGAAGCGTCTTGCGGAACATGGCAGTGGTCCTTTCGGGATGGGGTGTGGCTATGGGCGTTGTCCGGTCAGAGATCGACCGGGCAGCGATGCGTCTTGCCGTCGACCTCGAGCGTCAGCTCGGCGTCGAGGCCGTGGGCGGGACCGTTGAGCGTGACCTGCCCGAGGCGTGCCTCGGTGCCGGGGGTCAGGCGAAAGCCTCCGCCCTGGTTCATCAGCGTGCCGCCGCGTTCCACGCGGAGGTGATACTGGCCGCTCAGGGCGGTATCGCTCGTGGCAAGCCCTTCCAGCGTCAGCATTCCGTTGCGGCTGGTGACCTCGACCGAACAGCTCAGGGGGCCGGTCTCGGGTGCGCCTGCCTGCTCGGCCAGCGCGGTGCATCCCAGCGCAAGGGCCGCAAGGCCGGAGGCAAGGGCGATCCTGGGGGCGGTGAAGACCATCGGTTGTTCCTTTCTGTTGGCGGTGAGGCCGGGGGCGGGCGGGAGGAGGGGGCCCGCCCCCGGACGGGCGACCGGGCGGGGTCAGTCCTGGATGATGAGCGTGACGTTTCCGTTGCCCGCGGAATGGGCGGTGGCGGTGTTGCCGTTGCCGACCTGGATCACGCCGACCGCGTTGTTGGCGCCGTCGGTCGAGATGGTGGCCGCGTTATGCGCCCCGAATTGCGCGACGCCATTGGCGTTGTTCCAGCCCGACTGGTTCGAGGTCACCGTGTTGTGCCAGCCCGACTGGCCGATCGCGGTGGTGTTGAACGCGCCGTCGGTCGACGAGATCGTGGTGTTGCCCCAGCCGTCCTGGATCACCGAGGCACCGTTGCAGAAACCGCTCTGCCCGATGGCGATGCCGTTCCCGCCGCCCCACTGCTCGGTATAGGCGGTGTTGCAGGTGGCGAAGGCCGGGGCCGACAGCGCGGTGACGAGAGCGAGGGAAGCAGCCGCGGTCTTGAGGATCGAAATGGTCATCGTCTTGGTCCTTTCGTGGGAATGTGTCGTGTTGCGTCTTGGTGTCTCGGTGGGTGCGGCCCGCTTGGGGCGCTGCGCCCCGTGAGCCGATGACCAGACCGTCACCCCAACCGCCGATGTCAGGCAATTTCAGCGAAACGACAGGCGATGTCGGACCGCCGCTATCCGATGACACGGAGGCAGAAGCCTGTTTTCAAAAGGATTTTCAGAATTCATCAGCCAACAGACGACACAGCCGCCGCGCGGCTTTGACAGGCCGCGCGGGACAGGGTCATGCGATGTTATCGGCTTATGGGGCCGTGGGTCGGGGCAATCCCGCCCACGGCCAGGTGCGGCACCCGCGCGGGGGCCCGGTCAGAAGTCGAGATTCTCGACGCTCAGCGCATTGGCCTGGATGAAGTCGCGCCGCGGCTCCACCACGTCGCCCATCAGCTTGGTGAAGATGTCGTCCGCCTCGGCCAGGTCGTCGATCTTGACCTGCAAAAGCGTCCGCGCCTCGGGGTCCAGCGTGGTTTCCCACAGCTGGTCCGGGTTCATCTCGCCCAAACCCTTGTAGCGCTGCATCTGCTGGCCCTTGGCCCCTTCGTCGAGGATCGCGGTCAACAGTTCCGTCGGGCCGTGGATCAGCTGCTCGCGGTCCTTGCGTGCCAGCCGCGCGGGGTCGACGTAAACCGTGCGGCTCTCGCGGCTGACCTCGGAGAGCTTGCGCGCCTCGCCCGAGCGCAGGACCGCGCCGTCGAGGGTGCGGATCTCCTCCACCCCGCGCAGAACGCGGCTCAGGCGGATGCCGTGATCCTGCGTGATCCGGCCCTGCCAGCCGCGCTCGTATTCCAGCGCGACAAGGTCCAGCCGCTGCGCCACCTCGTCGGCGACGCGCTGAAGGTCGGTATCGGCCCGGCCCGGATCGAAAGCGCCCGCGATGGCGGCCTGTTCGACGATGTGGCGGGGGTAATGCGTCGGGAAAGCCTCGAGGATGCGCTTGAAGCTGCGCGCGGCCTCGACCACGCGGGCAAGGTCATTGCCGGCGATCTCTTCGCCATTGGGCAGGCGCAGGACCGCGCCCTCGATCCCCTGCGCGATCAGGTAATCCTCAAGGCCCGTCTGGTCCTTGATGTAGACCTCGGACTTGCCGCGGCTCACCTTGTAGAGCGGCGGCTGCGCGATGTAGAGATAGCCCCCCTCGATGATCTCGGGCATCTGCCGGAAGAAGAAGGTCAGAAGCAGCGTCCGGATATGCGCGCCGTCCACGTCGGCGTCGGTCATGATGATGATCTTGTGGTAACGTAGCTTGTCGATGTTGAACTCGTCGCGCCCGATCCCGGTGCCCAGCGCGGTGATCAGCGTGCCGATCTCCTGGCTGCCCAGCATCCGGTCGAAGCGCGCGCGCTCGACGTTCAGGATCTTGCCGCGCAAGGGCAGAACGGCCTGGTTGTGGCGCGAGCGGCCCTGCTTGGCCGAGCCGCCGGCGCTGTCGCCCTCGACAAGGAACAGCTCGGATTTCGCCGGGTCCTTCTCCTGGCAATCCGCCAGCTTGCCGGGCAGGGACGCCACGTCCATCGGGTTCTTGCGCCGTGTCAGCTCGCGCGCTTTCCGCGCCGCCTCGCGCGCCAGTGCCGCCTCGATGATCTTGCCGACGATCATCCGGGCTTCCTGCGGATGTTCCTCGAACCACTCGGCGAGCTTCTCGTTCACCAGACCTTCGACCGCCGGGCGCACCTCGGAGGAGACAAGCTTGTCCTTGGTCTGCGAGCTGAACTTGGGGTCGGGCACCTTGACCGACAGAACGCAGGTCAGCCCCTCGCGCGCGTCGTCGCCGGTGAAATTCACCTTCTCGCGCTTCGCGATGCCGGAGGACTGCGCATACAGGTTGATCGTCCGCGTCAGCGCGCCGCGGAAGCCCGCCATATGCGTGCCGCCGTCTCGCTGCGGGATGTTGTTGGTAAACGGCAGCACCATCTCGTTGTAGCTGTCGTTCCACCACATGGCGACTTCCACGCCGATGCCGTCGCGCTCGCCCTCGACATAGATCGGGTCGGACATCATCGGGGTCTTGGAGCGATCGAGGTATTTGACGAACTCGCGCACGCCGCCCTCGTATTCCATCTCGACCCGGAGGGGTTCGGGGTGGCGCAGGTCTTCGAGCACGATCTTCACGCCGGAATTGAGAAAGGCCAGCTCGCGCAGGCGGTTCTCCAGCGTCTTGAAGCTGTAATCGAGGTTCGAGAAGGTGCTGGTCGAGGCGAGGAAACGCACCTCGGTCCCGGTGCGCCCGCCGCTGTCGCCCACGACCTCGAGGTGCTTGACCGTATCGCCGCGCTCGAAGCGGGCGTGATGCTCCTTGCCGTCGCGCCAGATGCGCAGGTCGAGCCAGTCGGACAGCGCGTTCACCACCGACACGCCCACGCCGTGCAGACCGCCCGAGACCTTGTAGGAATTCTGGTCGAATTTCCCGCCTGCGTGCAGCTGGGTCATGATGACCTCGGCCGCGCTCACGCCCTCTTCCTCGTGGATGCCCACGGGGATGCCGCGGCCGTTGTCGCTGACCGAAACGCTGTCGTCGGGGTGCAGGGTGACCGTCACCGCGTCGGCGTGACCGGCCAGCGCCTCGTCAATGCCGTTGTCCACGACCTCGTAGACCATGTGATGC
>JAOARA010000257.1 GCA_025211115.1 Roseicyclus sp.
ACGTCCCGCCGCGCGAGTTGCTGCGCTCCTCGGCCTTCGTGGCCACCGTCGGCGGCCGCATCCCCGCGGGCGCGCTCCAGGCTTTGCTCGTGCGCATGGGGTTCACGCAGACCCCCACGGTGACGGAGCCCGGCGACTATGCCGTGCGCGGCGGCATCATCGACGTCTGGCCGCCGGGCGAGGGGGCGCCGGTGCGGCTCGACCTCTTCGGCGACATCCTCGACGGCGCGCGCCGCTTCGACCCGGCGACGCAGCGCACCACCGAAAAGCTGGAGCGGGTGGAGCTTGCCCCGGTCTCCGAGGTGATCCTCGACGAGGCCGCGATCACCCGCTTCCGGCAGAACTACCGGATCGAGTTCGGCGCGGCGGGCACCGACGACCCGCTTTACGAGGCGGTGAGTGCGGGCCGCAAGCACCAGGGCGTCGAGCATTGGCTGCCGTTTTTCCACGAGCGGCTGGAAACGCTCTTCGACCACCTGCCCGAGGCGCGGATCACGCTGGACGACCAGGCCACGCCGCAGCGCCTGTCGCGGTGGGAGACGATCGCCGACCAATACGACACGCGCAAGACCGCGCTGAGCCAGAAAGGCCGTCTCGACAGCGTCTACAAGCCGGTGCCGCCGGGGCTGCTCTATCTTGACGATGCGGCCTGGGACAGGGCGACGGCGGGGCGGCGCGTGGTGCAGTTCTCGCCGATCCCGGCCGCGCCCGGTCCCGGCGTGCTGGACATGGGCGGGCGCGTGGGGCGCAATTTCTCGGTCGAGCGCCAGGATGAGAAACTCAGCCTTTTCGGGGCCTTGGCGGCGCATGTTCAAGCGATGCGCGAAGAGAGCGCGGTGGTCATCGCCTCCTGGTCCGAGGGCGCGCGCGAGCGGCTTCAGGGCCTGCTGGAGGACCAGGGCATCGCGGATGCCAAGCTGGCCGTGGATGCGCGCGGGATCACGGGGCGCGGCTCGGTCAACCTCGTGGTCTGGCCGCTGGAAGAGGGGTTCACCGGCGGCGGGCTGACGGTGATCTCGGAACAGGATGTGCTGGGCGACCGTCTGATCCGCCCCAAGCGCAAGACGAAACGTGCCGAGAATTACCTGACCGAGGCGCAATCGCTCTCGCCGGGTGATCTTGTCGTGCATGTCGACCACGGCGTCGGGCGCTACAAGGGCCTCGAGACGGTCACCGCGATGGGCGCGCCGCACGAGTGCCTGTTGCTGGAATACGCGGGCGGCGACCGGCTGTACCTGCCGGTCGAGAACATCGAGCTGCTGACCCGCTACGGCCATGACGAAGGGCTGCTCGACAAGCTGGGCGGCGGCGCGTGGCAGGCGAAGAAGGCCAAGCTCAAGGAGCGCATCCGCCAGATCGCCGACAAGCTGATCCGCATCGCCGCCGAGCGCGAGCTGCGCAAGGCCCCGATCCTGCAGCCCCCCGGCGACATGTGGGAGGCTTTCTGCGCGCGTTTCCCCTACGAGGAGACCGACGACCAGCTCTCGGCCATCGCCGACGTGATGGAGGACCTGGAGGCCGGGCGCCCCATGGACCGGCTGGTGGTGGGCGACGTGGGCTTCGGCAAGACCGAGGTGGCGATGCGCGCGGCCTTCGTCGCGGCGGCGCAGGGCCTGCAGGTGGCGGTGATCGCCCCCACGACGCTGCTGGCGCGCCAGCATGCCAAGACCTTTGCGGAACGGTTCCGGGGCTTTCCGGTCAAGGTGCGCCAGCTCAGCCGCTTCGTCGGCCAGAAGGAGGCCGCCGAGACCAGGGCCGGCATGGCCGACGGCTCGGTCGACATCGTGGTCGGCACCCACGCGCTTCTGGCCAAGGGCATCCGCTTCCGCGAGCTGGGCCTGTTGATCGTGGACGAGGAACAGCGCTTCGGCGTGACCCACAAGGAACGGCTGAAGGAGATGCGCTCGGACGTGCATGTGCTGACGCTGTCGGCCACGCCGATCCCGCGGACGCTGCAGATGTCGCTTTCGGGGGTGCGCGACCTGTCGCTGATCGGGACGCCGCCGGTCGACCGTCTGGCGATCCGCACCTATGTCAGCGAGTTCGACGCGGTCACCGTGCGCGAGGCGCTGTTGCGCGAGCATTACCGCGGTGGGCAGAGCTTCTACGTGGTCCCCCGGATCGAGGATCTGCCCGAGATCGAGACCTTCCTGCGCGAGCAGGTGCCGGAGGTCAGTTTCATCACCGCCCATGGCCAGATGGCGGCGGGCGAGCTGGACGACCGCATGGTCGCCTTCTACGACGGGAAATACGACGTGCTGCTGGCCACCACCATCGTGGAAAGCGGCATCGACATTCCCACCGCCAACACCATGGTCATCCACCGTGCCGACATGTTCGGGCTGGCCCAGCTCTACCAGATCCGCGGCCGGGTGGGGCGCGCCAAGACGCGCGCCTATGCCTATCTCACCACGAAACCGCGGCTCAAGCTGACGCCCGCCGCCGAAAAGCGGCTGCGCGTGCTGGGCAGCCTCGACAGTCTCGGCGCGGGCTTCACCATCGCGAGCCAGGACCTCGACATCCGCGGCGCGGGCAACATCGTGGGCGAGGAACAATCGGGCCACGTCAAGGAGGTGGGGTTCGAACTGTATCAATCGATGCTGGAAGAGGCGATCACCAGGATCCGCTCGGGCGAGGGCGAGGGGCTGACCGGGGACGGCGACGGGCAATGGTCGCCGCAGATCAACCTCGGCGTCCCGGTGCTGATCCCCGAGGACTACGTGCCCGACCTCGACGTGCGGCTGGGGCTCTACCGGCGGCTGTCGCAGCTGGAGACCAAGGTCGATCTGGAGGGCTTCGCGGCCGAGCTGATCGACCGGTTCGGCTCGCTTCCGAAAGAGGTGAACACGCTTCTGCTGGTGGTGCGGATCAAGGCGATGTGCAAGCGCGCGCAGATCGCGCGGCTCGATGCCGGGCCGAAGGGGGCGACGGTGCAGTTCCACATGGACAAGTTCCCCAATCCTGCCGGGCTGGTGACCTTCGTTCAGGACCAGAAGGGGCTGGCCAAGGTGAAGGACAACAAGATCGTCGTGCGCCGCGACTGGTCGAGCGATGCCGAGAAGATCAAGGGCACCTTCGCCATCGCCCGCGACCTCGCGCTCCATGCGAAGGGAAAGGCTGCGGCCTGAGCCGGGCCAAGGCTTTTGCAAAAGCCTTGCCAGCGCCTTGCAAGGCGCTGGATCCGCGATTTGCAAATCGCGGGCAAGCCTCTTGCAAGAGGCTTGCATCGCGCGTCGTTCAGGGCGTCTCGCGCGGCATGGCGCGCATCACCAGCGCGCCTGTCCCCGACAGCGCCGCGGTCGCCAGGATCAGCGGCATCGGCGTGCCGTCGAACAGCTGCCCGATCAGCGCGCCAAGCGCCGCGCCGCCCACCGTCGCCAGCGCCCCCATCACCGAGGCCGCCATGCCCGAGACATGGCCCAGCGGCTCAAGCGCCAGCGCGTTCAGGTTGCCGATGGTGAAGCCCGCCAGCGCGAAGACGCCGCAGGCCCAGCCGAAGAAGACCCAGAATTCGGCCGTGCCGAGCGGCGCAAGGCCGATCAGCGCCGCCGTCATCAGCGCCAGCCCCAGCGAGGCCGCAAGCGCGCGCCGCACCAGCGGCCGCATGCCCAGCCCGATCACCAGCTTGCCGTTGATCGGCGCGGCCGGGGCGGCGGCCAGCGCCATCAGCGCGAACCAGTAGGGAAAGCTCGCCGCCCGCCCGTAGGTCGCGTCGAAGATCGGCTGGATCGACGAGATCGTGCCGAAGAGCGCGCCGAAGACCAGCGTCTGCACGAGGATCGACAGCTGCATCTGCCGCAGCGACAGGGTCTCCAGAAAGGCATCGCGGAGCGGGCCGAGGCGGAACGGGCGGCGCGCCGCGGGCGGCAGCGTCTCGGGCTGGCGCAGCATGAGCCAGCCGACCGAGAGCAGCGAGAAGACGAGGAAGGCGGGAAAGATCGCGCGCCAGCCGAAGCCCGCGATGATCGCGGCCCCGATCATCGGGGCGACGGCGGGGAACAGGGTGAAGACCAGCATGGCGAAGCTGACGATCTGCGCCATCTGCCGCCCCGCGTAGAGGTCGCGGATGATCGCGGTGGCCACCACCCGCGGCCCCGCCGCGCCCAGCCCCTGCAGCAGCCGCGCCGCCAGCAGCAGCTCGAGCGAGGGCGCGACCCAGGCCAGCAGCGCGCCCGCCAGGTAGAGCGCCGCGCCCGCGAGGATCACGGGCTTGCGCCCGAAACTGTCGGACAGTGGCCCGGTCATCAGCGTGCCGATCCCCAGCCCGAGGATGAAGCTGGTCAGCACCAGCTGCGCGAGGTTCGGGGCCTCGGGGGTCAGTGCCGCCTCGATTTGCGGCAGCGCGGGCAGCATGGCGTCGATGGAGAAGGCGACGGTGGCAAAGATCGTGCCCATCAGCGCGATGAACTCGCCGCGCGGCAGGCGGCGGGCGGTCGCGGGTGTGGTCTCGGGGGTGGGCGCGGGGGCGGGCGTCTCCGAGATGCTCATCGGTGCGCCGGTGTCGGCGTGGTGCCGCCGTATTTGGAGGAAGATGAAGGGCAGGGGGCGGCGCTCATCGGTCGGCCTCGGGTGGCTGCCCGGCGATCTCGTCGAGGACGTTCAGCCACAGGTCGGTGGGCTGCGCGCCGGTGATCACATGCTGGTTCGCCAGCACGAAGCAGGGCACGCCGGTCACGCCGCGGGCGCGGGTATGGGCGTCGCGGGCGCGGATCTCCTCGGCGTCGGCGTCGCCCTCGAGCAGGGTTTCGATCATCGCGCGGTCAAGGCCCACGCCCTCGGCGATCTCGGCGAGCGTCGTCTTGTCGCCGATGTCGCGGCCGTGGGTGAAATAGGCCTTGAAGAGGGCCACCGCGGTGGGGGTCTGCCGCCCCTCGATCCCCGCCCAGTGGATCAGGCGGTGGGCATCCAGCGTCGAGGGGGTCCGCGCGATCCGGTCGAGCTGCAGGGGCAGCCCCGCGGCCTCGGCATGCTCCAGCACGGGGGCATAGGCCTTGAGCGCGCCGGCCTTGCCGCCGAACTTCAGCTCGAGGTAGGCGCGCCGGTCCATGCCCGCCGCGGGCATGTCGGGGTTGAGCTGGAACGGGTGCCATTCGAGCGCCAGCGGGTGATCCGGCCGCGCCTCGAGCGCGCGGGCGAGGTTGGACCAGCCGATGTAGCACCAGGGGCAGATCGGGTCGCTGATGATGTCGAGCTTGATCATGTCCGCTCCTTGAGGATGCGCGCCAGCGCGCGGCGGTCCAGCTTGCCATTGGCCGAGCGCGGCAGCGCGGGCAGGGGAATGTAGAGCCGCGGTTGCTTGTAGCGGGCGAGCCGGGCTTCGGCCAGCGCGGCGAGGGCGTCCTTGCCGATGTCTCCGACATGGGCGAGCGCGATGACATGGGTGTCGGCTTTCACCTCGACGGCCGCGGCGGCGCATTCGGCAAGGCCGGGCGCACCGTGAAAGGCGGCCTCGACCTCGAGCGGCGAGACGCGGAAGCCGCCGGTGGTCATCAGGTCGTCGCGGCGGCCGTGGTAGCGCAGCGCGCCGTCGGGATCGGCCGAGACGAGGTCGCCGGTCAGGAACCAGTCGCCTGCGAGCGGCAGCTCGGGGCGGCCCTCCGCAAGGTAGCCCAGCATCAGGCCGGGATCGCTGCGGTGGATGGCGAGGATGCCGGTCTCGCCCGCGGGCGCGTCCGCGCCGTCTTCGGTCAGGATGGCGATGCGGCGGCCGGGCTGGGGGTGGCCCAGCGTGCCCTGCGGCGCGGGGCGCGCGGGGCTGCCCGAGATGAAGGTCGAGCATTCCGACATCCCCAGCGCCTCGTGGATCGTGGTGCCGGTGGCGGTTTCCCAGCGGGCGCGCAGCGCCTCGGGCAGTTTCTCGCCCGCCGCGAGCGCGTGGCGCAGCCGGGGCAGGGCGAGGGGCGCATCGGCGGCGACGAGCTTGCGGAAGATGCCCGGCGCGGCGGCGAAGATCGTCGCGTCATGGCGCTTGAGCAGCAGCGGCAACGCCTCGGGCGCGGTGCCCGGCGCGGGGATGAGCGCCGTCGCGCCGATCGCCCAGGGGTCGAGCAGCCCGGTGCCCAGCGTGAAGGTCCAGTTGAAGGCCCCCGCATGCAACACGCGGTCATCGGGCCGCAGGCCATACCAGCCCTCCCACATCATGCGCCGCGCCCAGCTGGCGCGATGGGCATGGGCGACCGGTTTGGGCGTGCCGGAGGAGCCGGAGGTGAAGACCACGTAAGCCAGCCGGTCGGGGTCGCCCATGGCGTAGCCGCCGGGGGCGTGGTCCATCAGCGCGGCCAGGTCGGTCAGCACCGGGCAGGGCGCTGCGCCGGGCAGGCTGACGCCCGGCCCCGCGAGGATCGCGGCGGGGGCGACCAGCGGCGTGAGGCGGTCCAGCTCGGGTTCGGTCAGCCCCTCTGCGGTGGGCACCGGCACAAGCCCCGCGGCGATGCAGCCGAGGAAGGCGACCGGGAACTCGGGCGTGTTGCCGAGGCGCAAGAGCACCTTGTCGCCGGGCGCAAACCCGCACGCCATGAGCGCCCCGGCCATGCCCAGGACCGCCGCCTCGAGGCGTGCGAAGCTCCAGCGTTCGGCGCGGGCGGGGCCGAGCACGGCGAGCGCGATCTTGTCGGGGGTCGCGCGCCCCGCGGTCAGGACGTAATCGGCGAGGTTGAAGGGCGAGGG
>JAOARA010000258.1 GCA_025211115.1 Roseicyclus sp.
ATCCGCAGACGGCGGCGACGATCCAGTCGGTGCTGCGCTCGGGCTCGAGCCTGCGGGCGGTGGCGAACGTGGTGCAGGTGGAGGCCACGTCCTTCGACGTGCTGATCGACACGACCGACACCGGCGCGGGCTGGGCGGACGAGGTGACGGACACGGGCGAGACCGCTGCGCCGCAGATCGAGCGCATCTCGATCCCGCTGCACGAGCTGTCGGCGATGCCCAAGGCGTCGCAGCGGCTGCTGGATGACGCGGCCTTCGACGTCGAGGGCTGGCTGGCGGGCCGGATCGCGGACAAGTTCGCGCGCTCGGAGGCGGATGCCTTCATCAACGGCGACGGCTCGGGCAAGCCCGTGGGCCTGTTGAGCGGCATGGCGCTGCCCAATGCGATGTGGGGCTGGGGCACGCTGGGCTACGTGGCGACCGGCACGGCGGGCGATTTCGACGCGACCAACCCGGCGGATGCCATCGTCGACCTGGTCTATGCGCTGGATGCGCGCTACCGCGCGAATGCGACCTTCGTGATGAATTCCAAGACCGCGGGCGCGGTGCGCAAGATGAAGGACGCCGATGGCCGCTTCCTGTGGTCGGACGGGCTGGCGGCGGGGGAACCGGCGCGGCTGATGGGCTACCCGGTGCTGATCGCCGAGGACATGCCCGATATCGCGGTGGATGCGACGGCCATCGCCTTTGGCGATTTCGGCGCGGGCTACACCATCGCGGAGCGGCCCGAGCTGCGGGTGCTGCGTGACCCGTTCAGCGCCAAGCCGCATGTGCTGTTCTATGCGACCAAGCGCGTGGGTGGCGCGATCTCGGACTATGCGGCGATCAAGCTGATGAAGTTCGGCCTGTCCTGACGGGACGCGACAGACAGGCAGATGCCCGCCCCGTCGCCCTTCGGGGTGCGGGGCGGGCGGGGCGGCGCGCCGTGCGCGATCCGGCTGCGCGTCTCTCCGCTCGAGCAGCGCGGGCGGCGTGCCGTCCCACATCCCCACACGGCAGGATTTCGGAGAATTTCCCATGATGATGGTCGAATTGACCTCGGTGCCCGGCGCGAGCTTGCCGGTGAGCGAGCTGGCCGAGCATCTGCGGCTTGCCCGCGGGTTCAGCGATGACGGCAGCCAGGATGCCTCGCTCGAGAGCGGGTTGCGGGCGGCCTTGTCGGCAATCGAGGCGCGCATCGGCAAGGCGCTGTTTTCGCGCCGTTTCGCGCTGACGCTGATGGCCTGGCACGACCCGGAGGCGCATGTCCTGCCGTTGGCGCCGGTGGTGTCGGTCGACAGCGTGAAGCTGATCACGCGGGCGGGGGCGGAAACGCTGGTCGCGCCGGAGGTCTACGAGCTGCGCGCCGACCGGCACCGGCCGGTCCTGGCGGCGGCGGGGCGGTCGCTGCCTTCGCCCAGCCAGGGGGGCACGATCGAGGTGGAGTTCACCGCCGGGTTCGCAAGCGACTGGGCGGGGCTTCCGGCGGATCTGAAACAGGCGGTGCTGATCCTGGCAGGCGAGTTCTGGGGGCAGGAGATGGCGGCGCAGACGGGCATCCCGTTCTCGGTCTCGGTCCTGCTGGAGCCGCACCGGCCCCTGCGCCTGCGGGGGGCGGGGGCATGAGCGGCCCCGCGATGACCCGGCGGCTGGTGCTGGAGGCACCCGAGCGTGTGGCCGATGGCGCGGGCGGTTTCAGCGAAACCTGGGTCGCCTTGGGTCACGTCTGGGCCGCGGTCGAGCTGCGCGGCGCGGGGCGCGAGGTGGATGTGGCGGCGCGGCTGCAGCTGAAGATCACGATGCGCGCGGTTCCCGTGGGGGCCGGGGCGCGGCCCACGGCGGCGATGCGGTTCCGCGAGGGCGCGCGGCTTTACTGCATCGAGGCGGTGCATGAGAGCGACGCGACGGGCCGCACGCTGACCTGTTTCGCGGTCGAGGAGGTGGCGCGATGAGCTACGGCAGTTCGGCCGCCCTGCAGGCGGCGGTTTTCGCGGCCTTGTCGGGGGATGCGGCGGTTGCGGCGCTGTCGGGGGGCGCGATCCATGACGCTTTGCCGCCGGGGCCCTTGCCGCCGCTTTACGTGGCGCTGGGCCCCGAGCGGGTGCGCGAGGCCGCGGACGGCACGGCGGGGGGTGCGGTGCATCTGTTCCCGGTCACGGTGGTGAGCGAGGGCGCGGGGTTCGCGGGCGCGAAGGCGTTGGCGGCGGCGATCTCGGACGCGTTGGACGGGGCCGACCTGAGCCTGTCGCGGGGGCGGCTGGTGAGCATGGCCTTTCAGCGGGCGCGGGCCCGCCGGGTGGATGGCGGGCGGGAAATCGAGCTGTGGTTTCGCGCGCGGGTGGATCAGGACGCGTGAGCGTCGTCTGGCAACTGACTGACAATATTGGAGTTTGGAAATGGCGGCGCAGAGCGGCAAGGACCTTTTGGTGAAGGTCGACATGGACGGGAACGGCGTGTTCGAGACGATGGCGGGGCTGCGCGCGACGCGGCTGAGCTTCAACGCGGAACAGGTGGATGTGACGAGCCTGGAGTCGGCGGGCGGCTGGCGCGAGCTGCTGGCGGGTGCCGGCGTGAAATCGGCGGCGATCTCGGGCTCGGGCATCTTCCGGGACGCGGCGACGGACGAGCGCGCGCGGCAGATCTTCTTCGACGGGGCGACGCCGGGCTTCCAGGTGGTGATCCCGGATTTCGGCATCGTGGAAGGGGCGTTCCAGCTCACCTCGATCGAATACGCGGGCACGCATGACGGCGAGGCGACCTACGAGATGTCGATGGCCTCGGCCGGCGCGCTGGTCTTCACGGCGATCTGAGCGATGGCAAATCCCTGGGCGGGCGAGGTGGTGCTGGTCGTCGATGGCGAACGGCACCGCGCGAAGCTGACGCTGGGCGCGCTGGCCGAACTGGAGGCGCGGCTGGAGGCGGAGAGCCTGGCGGATCTCGTGGCGCGGTTCGAGGGCGACGCCCTGCGGGCGCGCGACGTGCTGATGCTGGTCTGCGCGGGGCTGCGGGGCGGGGGATGGGAGGGCGATTTGCCCGACCTTCTGTCGGCCGAGATCGAGGGCGGCCCGCTGGAGGCGGCGCGGGTGGCCGCGCGGCTTTTGGCGTTGGCGTTCCGGGTGCCGGAATGAGCGCGGGCGGCTTCGACTGGCCCGCGCTGATGCGGGTGGGGCTGCAGGGGCTGGGGCTTGCCCCCGCGGTCTTCTGGGCGCTGACGCCCGCGGAACTGCTGATGATGCTGGGCGAGGGCGAGGG
>JAOARA010000259.1 GCA_025211115.1 Roseicyclus sp.
GAGCGCGGCCAACGCCAAAAGCGCGGTCGCGCCCGTCTTGATGGCGGAGCGGGTCGAGGACACCGGCCTGAGCGTCCAGACCGCGCCATAGGCCAGCGCCAGCAGCGCCGCGGGAACAAGAAGCGCCCAGATCATGCCATGCCCCCTGCCCGTCGCAGACTTGATCCTTGGACTTGATCCTTGGTCTTGGCCTTGTTCTTGCCTCTGAAACGCGAACGGCCCCCGCCGAGGCAGGGGCCGTTTCGGACCGCTCACACAGCAGGTGCTGCGGAGCGTCGATAGAAAGTGGCGCGGTTGACGGGGCTCGAACCCGCGACCCCCGGCGTGACAGGCCGGTACTCTAACCAACTGAGCTACAACCGCGTTGGAGCGGGGGATATGGCCCCCGGCGGGCGGCGTCAAGCGGCTTTGGCCGCTTTCCCGAGATTTTCCGCATCCCCTCATCCGCGGCGGATCGGCCGGGCCGAGGCCAGCGCGCGATCCTGCGCCCGCTCGCGCGCGAAGACGTAAAGCCCCGCCCCCGTGATCAGCGCGATGCCCAGCCACACGACGGGGCGCGGCACCTCGCCGAAGATCACCCAGCCCCAGAAGATCGCCAGCGGCAGGGCGACATATTCATAGGAGGCCACCACCGAGGCCGTGCCGAGCTTGTAGGCCATCGACAGGCAATAGCCGATCGCCCCCGACATCACCCCCAAAAGCCCGAACAGCCACCAGTCCCCCGCCGCGGGCCAGACCCAGGCGCGCAGCAGGAACACGGCGGCCGGATGCTGCACCCCTTCGGCAAAGCGTCCGTCGCCCGCGACGACGAAGAACCCCAACGACACCAGCAGGAACGCCGACTGGATGTAGAGCGCCATGGCCGAGGCCGCCGAGCGCGCCCCGAGCTTGCGGGTCAGCACCTGCATTCCCGCGTAGCAGGCCGCGGCGAGGACCGGCAGAAGCAGGCTCGCCCGCCCGATCTCGCCCCAGTCGACGCCGGGGGCCATCATCACGCCGACCCCCACGAAGCCCACCACGATGGCGCCCATCCGGTGACGGCCCACAGGCTCGCCCAGGACGGGGATCGCCAGAAGCGTGATGAACAGCGGCGCGACGAAGAACAGCGCCGTCGCCACCCCCAGCGGCATGACCGACAGCGCCGCGAAGAACAGCATGTTGGCCGTGACGATCAAGCCTGCACGCAGGCCGTGCAACAGCGGCCTGTCGGTCCGCAACAGCGCGACGCCCCCCTCGGCCCGCAACAGCGCAAGGCAGATCGCAAGCCCGATCCCCGAGCGCACGAACACCATCTGGTGCAACGGGTAATCGCCCGACAACAGCTTGATGCCCATGTCATTGACCGAGATGCAGAGCATCCCCAGCAGGATGAACAGAATCGCGCGGGACTGCCCGGTCATGGCGCGCGCTCGGCCAGAGCCCGCGCCAGCGCCGTGCCGCTGGGCCAGTCGACCTGCCGCTCCTGCACGCGGACGCCAAGGAACTCGGCCGTGTAGGCGGGGCTTTCGGCCCCACCCCACCCGGCGTAGACCGCGCGCGCCTGCGTGTTGCCGTCCAGCACCGTCAGCCGCACCGGCCGCGCCGCGGCCAGCGTTGCGGCCATCGCCATCAGCGCCCGCGACAGGCCGCGCCCCCGCGCCTCGGGCGCGACATGGAGGTTGTCGACATACACATGCCCCTCGGGCGCGGAGATCAGCGCGATGAACCCCGCAAGCGCGCCGCCGTCCTCGGCCACGAAGACGCTGTCGCGCCGCAACGCGCCCCGGCCCCAGCGGACGGCAAGGTAGCGCGCGGCGTCGCCCTCGAGCGTCGCATCGGGCAGCAGGGCGCGATAGGCCGCACGCCAGTTCGACAGGTGCAGGTCGTGGATGGCCCGCAGGTCGGCGGGCGTGGCGGGTCGGATCGTCATGCGCCGACCCTGCCCCCGGCCGGTGACCGGGGCAAGGGTCAAGCGATCACCGCTCGGGCAGCGGGATGAATTCGGCATTGTCGGTCGGCGGCAGCTGGAAGCGGCCATGCGCCCAATCGCCCTTGCGCCAGGCCTCCTTGGCCTCCTCGATCCGCTCTTTCGACGAGGCGACGAAATTCCACCAGATGTGGCGCGGCCCCTCGAGCGTTGCCCCGCCCAGCAGCATCACCCGTGCGCCGGTCGGCCCCGCGGTCATCGACACCCGGTCGCCGGGGCGGAAGACCATCATCTTTCCCGGCTCGAACCGCTCGCCCGCGATCTCGACCGACCCTTGCGTGACATAGGCGCCGCGATCCTCGTGATCGTCGGGAAGGGGCAGCTTTGCGCCCGGCTCGAGCATGGCGTCGAGATAGAACATCTCGGAGGCCGCAGCCACCGGTGCATGTTCGCCATAGGCGGACCCGAGGATCAGGCGCAGGCGCTTGCCCTCGCCCTCCAGCATCGGCAGCGCGTCCTTCGGCGCATGGACAAAGGCAGGCGCGCTGTCCTCGGCATCCTTGGGCAGCGCGATCCAGGTCTGGATGCCGAACAGGCTGTAGGGCTGTTTCAGCATCTCGCCGTCCACCCGCTCGGAATGGGTGATGCCGTGACCGGCGGTCATCAGGTTCACCGCGCCGGGGTCGATCCACTGGTCGGTGCCAAGGCTGTCGCGGTGATGAAACCGCCCCTTGTAGAGATAGGTGACCGTCGCCAGCCCGATATGGGGATGGGGGCGGATGTCGATCCCCTGCCCCGTGACGAATTCGGCGGGGCCCATCTGGTCGAAGAAGATGAACGGGCCGACCATCTGCCGCCGGGGCGCGGGCAGCGCGCGGCGCACCTCGAAGGCGCCGAGGTCGCGGGCGCGCGGCACGATCAGGGTTTCGATGGCGTCGACATCGTCGCCGGTCGGACACTGCGGGTCGAGGGCGGGGTTCCAGCTCATCGGCGGGATCTCCTCTTGCTGAGTTGGCCTTAACCTAGTTTGTTTTTATGCGCACAAAATTACAAATACCTACGCATTGAATGTGCAATTTCGCACCAGCATTGCACCCTTCGGGCAATGCCGCGAGGGTGCGGGCATGTCCGACACTCTCAACCTCATGGGTCGTGTCCTGATCGCGCTTCTGTTCATCGGCGGGGCGGTGCAGAAGCTTATCGACCCGGCCCCGGTGTCGGGGATGATCGCCGGTCTCGGTCTGCCGCCCCTGCTGATCTGGCCGCTCGCGGCGGCCAATCTCGTGATGGGGATCGGCCTGGTCCTCGGGCCGGGGGTGCGGGCCTGGGCCGTGGCGCTCGCGCTTTATTGCATAGTGACCAGCTGGTTTCACTGGCAGCTGCGCGCGGACCCCTGGCAGGTGACGATCGTGGTGAAGAACTGGGCGATTGCCGGCGGCCTTCTGATCCTCGCCGCTCAGGGGCCGGGACGCTTCGCGCTGCGCCTCGGCCGGGGCACTGGTGGGTGGTGAGGGACTCGAACCCCCGACATCTTCGGTGTAAACGAAGCGCTCTACCAACTGAGCTAACCACCCGCCGAGCGACCGGGGCTTAACCGTTCGCTCCGGTCCGATCAAGTCCGCCGGGCGGGAAAGGTGGTGGGTGATGAGAGATTTGAACTCCCGCCATCTTCGATGTGAACGAAGCGCTCTACCACTGAGCTAATCACCCTCCGGGTGGCGCGTCTTTAGCCATCCTCGCCGGGGTCTGCAAGGGGGTTATCGCCACCTTCGCCAGCTTCTTTGTCACCGGCTTCGCCACCAACTTGACCAGCGTCCTCGCCCGCGTCGCGCGGACGGCGGATCTTGACGGTCAGGATGTCGGGGCCATCGGCGTCGGGCTTGCGCGACTTGACCATCAGCTTGCCCAGCGGCGGCAGGACCAGCTCTTCGTTGTGGTCCAGCGCCTTGCCCAGTTCGTCGAGCACCAGCTCGAGGACGATCTTGGCATCCGACCGCTTCAGCGTGGTGCGCTTGTTGATCGCTTCGATCAGGTCGGGGCGCTTGAACCGCGAGTCGGCGGCCCCTTCGGCCCCGGTTTCGGCGGTGTCCCTGCTGCCCTGCGCCTCGGCAGGTTCGACGGGCTCGATGGTCACGGCGCGCAGAGGTCCGCGCGGCGCGCCGCCCGGCGCGGTGGCGGCCGCGGCGCTTTTGCCGGCCGTTTTCTTGATCGCAGCGGCGCTGCGC
>JAOARA010000030.1 GCA_025211115.1 Roseicyclus sp.
CGCGATCGAGGCCGACATCGAGCGCAACCAGGGCTACGGCCACGACGGCTGAGGCAGGACGGGCCGGGCCGGGGGCGGCGACGTCCCCGGCCCTGTCGCGCGACGGGGATAGGTGCCGCGATGGCCAGCAAACTGACGACATCGAACCGCGCGGGATGGGGCTTTGCCCTGCCCGGCTTCGGTCTGATCGCGGTCTTCATCGTCCTGCCGTTCTTCTTCGCCTTCTACTTCTCGCTGACGAACCAGCGCCTGATCTCTCCCAACCCCACGGAATACGTCGGGCTCGACAATTACCGCAGCCTTCTGGGCCTTGCGGTCATCACGCTGGAGCCCGAGCGCGACGACGCGGGCCAGGTCCTGCGCGACGCCGAGGGCGCGATCGAATACCCGCGCGTCCGCACGATCACGCGCTCCGACGACTTCCCGCAGTATCGCGGCATGCGCGAGTGGTTCCGCTGGCACTCGGGCGACACGGCCCGCGTCGTCATCGCAAGCGACGTGGTCTTCATGAAGGCGCTGGTGAACACCTTTCTCTTCGTGCTTGTCGTCGCGCCCGTGCAGGCGGGCCTGGCCCTGTGCCTCGCGCTGCTGATCAACCAGCGCCTGCGGGGCATCAACATCTTCCGCACGATCTATTTCATGCCGGTCGTGGTCTCCATCGTCGTGGTCTCGCTCTTGTGGCGCTTCATCTACGACGGCAATGACGGGCTTCTGAACAACCTGCTCGCCGCGCTCAGTTTCGGCGCCTTCGAAGGGCGCGACTGGCTGGGCGACCCATCGACCGCGCTGGGGTCGATCATGGCCATGTCGATCTGGCAGGCGGTGGGCTTTCACATGGTGATCTGGCTCTCGGGCCTGCAGACCATCAGCCCCACCCTCTACGAGGCCGCCGAGATCGAGGGCGCGAACCGCTGGCAGACCTTCCGCTACGTGACATGGCCGGGGCTGCGCAACACCGCCGTGCTGATCCTGATCGTCATCACCATGCAATGTTTCGCGCTCTTCGCGCAGATCGACGTGATGACCAACGGCGGCCCTCTGGACAGCACGCAAACGCTGGTCTTCCAGGCGGTCGAACGCGGCTACGGGCGGCAGGACATCTCGGGCGGCTCGGCGATCAGCGTGATCCTGTTCCTGATCGTTCTGAGCATCTCGCTGGTGCAACGCTGGCTGACGAGGGGGCGCTGATCATGGCCATGGTATCCGCCGAGAACCGGGGGCTCAGGCTGGCCGTGCGCTACGCGGTCCTGACGCTGGTGGCGATCATCTTCGTCTTCCCGCTGCTGTTCATGGTGATGTCCTCGCTCAAGCCGCAGGCGCAGCTGCTGGCCGACACCTCGTCGCTGCGCGCCTTCCTGCCGGTGGGCGACATCAGCCTGCAGAACTACACCGACGCCTTCCGCCGCGCGCCGGTCGTCACCTTCATGATCAACTCGGTCGTGGTGACGGGCGTCACCGTCCTGTTGTCGCTGGCTGTCTGCTCGCTCGCGGCCTTTTCCTTCGCCTTTCTCGAATGGAAAGGGCGCGGCGTGATCCTGTCGGTGATCCTCGCCACGCTGATCATCCCCTTCGAAACCATCGCCATTCCGCTGCTGCTGATGGTGTCGCAACTGCCGTGGATCGGCTGGAACGGGCTGGAGTTCGGCTGGCTCAACACCTACCGCGTGCAGATCATCCCCTGGGTGGCAGACGGGCTGACCATCTTCCTCTTCGTGCAGTATTTCCGCGACCTGCCCCGCGAGCTGATCGAGGCCGCCCGCGTCGAAGGCGCGACCTGGTTCCAGGTCTACCGGCGCGTGGTCATGCCGCTCGCCGGCCCCGTCATCGCCACCGCGGCGATCCTCAAGTTCCTCGTGATGTACAACCAGTATCTCTGGCCCCTCATCGTCGTGCAGCAAGAAAGCGTGCGCCCCGTGATGGTGGGTTTGGGTTATTTCTTCCAGCTCAACACCGCATGGGGCGAGGTCATGGCCTACCTGACCGTGATCACCCTGCCGGTGCTGGCCTTCTACCTGGTGCTGCAACGCGCCTTCATCGCTTCCATCGCATCGACCGGAGTCAAAGGCTGATGTCACTCTCTCTCGACGACCACTGGATCTGGGACAGCTGGTACGCCCATGACGGCGACCGCTGGCACGGGTTCTTTCTCAAGGCGCCCAAATCCCTCGGCGACCCCGAGTTGCGCCATTTCAACGTCAGCGTGGGCCACGCCGTCAGCGACGACCTGACGACATGGGAGCACCGGGGCACCTGCCTCGCGCCCGCGCCGCAGCCCGCATGGGACGACTACACCACCTGGACCGGCAGCGTGATCCGCGGCGACGACGGGCTGTGGCACCTGTTCTACACCGGCACCACCCGCGCCGAGCAGGGGCTTTACCAACGCATCGGCCACGCCACCTCGAGCGACCTGCACAGCTGGCAGCGGGTGGGCGACGGGCCGTGCCTCGACCTGACCGGGCCGAATGCCGCCCATTACGAGGCCGACTTCGCCCAAAGCGTCTGGCACGACCGCGCGATGCGCGACCCCTGGGTCATGCGCGACCCCGCGGGCGACGGCTGGCTGATGTATTTCACCGCCCGCGCGCCCGGCATCGCGGAACCCAACGCCGGCGGCGCCATCGGCTTTGCCACCTCGCCCGACCTGGTGACATGGACGCTTCAGCCCCCCGTCTTCACGGGCGGTTACGGCCAGCTCGAGGTGCCGCAGGTCTTTTCGTGGAACGGGCGCTGGTATTGCCTGTTCTGCACCGCGGCCGAGCATTTCTCCAAGGCGCAGGCCGAGGCGACCGAGGGCGGCCCGGTCACCGGCAACCATTACCTCGTCGCCGATGACCCGCGCGGTCCGTGGCGCATCGCGCCGGGCTTCTTCGACGGGGCCCTGCCCTGCCGGCGCTACGCCGCGCGGATCGTCGAGACGAGCGGGGGGCTGCGCATCCTCGGCTTCGCCGACCGGCCCGAGGGCGCGTTCCTCGGCCATATCCTCGACCCGCAACCGGTCCGCGCCGAGGCGGACGGCACCCTTAGGGTCGTTCCTGCCCCTGCCGCGGAGTGACGCCATGGCCACCGTGAGACTGAGGAACCTGCGCAAGAGCTTCGGCGCCGTCGAGGTCATCAAGGGCGTCGACATCGACATCGAGGACGGCGAGTTCGTCGTCTTCGTCGGCCCCTCGGGCTGCGGCAAGTCCACGCTGCTGCGCATGATCGCGGGGCTCGAGGACATCACCTCGGGCACGCTCGAGATCGACGGCGTCACCGTCAACGACCTCGCCCCCAAGGATCGCGGCATCGCCATGGTGTTCCAGACCTACGCGATCTTTCCGCACATGACGGTGCGCGAGAACGTGGCCTTTGGCCTGACCATCGCGGGCGCGTCCAGGGCCGAGAAGGAGCGCAAGGTCGCCGAGGCCGCGCGCATCCTGCAGATGGAGCACCTGCTCGACCGCCACCCCTCGCAGCTGTCGGGCGGCCAGCGCCAGCGCGTCGCCATCGGGCGCGCCATCGTGCGCGACCCCAAGGTGTTCCTCTTCGACGAGCCGCTCTCGAACCTCGACGCGGCGCTGCGCATGGACATGCGGATGGAGATCGGCAAGCTGCACCAGAACCTTGGCGCCTCGATGATCTACGTCACCCACGACCAGGTCGAGGCGATGACGCTGGCCGACAAGATCGTCGTGCTGAAGGACGGCGAGGTGATGCAGACGGGCACCCCGATGGAGCTGTATCACAACCCCGCCAACCTCTTCGTCGCGGGCTTTCTGGGCGCGCCTTCGATGAATTTCATCAAGGTGGACGTCGGATCGGTCGGCCCCGGTCAGGCCACCGTCCGCACCCCCGCGCTCGATCCCATCGACGTGCCGACCGGCGGGCGCGCCTTCGTGGCGGGCGACAAGGCGATCCTTGCGGTGCGGCCGCAATACCTGACCCCGACCGATCCCGCCGCGGGGATGCTGCACGGCACGGTCGCGCTGACCGAACGGTTGGGCGCGGAAACCGTGATCGACGTCACCCTGCGGGACGGCGGCAGCATCATCGCCGCCATAGCCGAGGACAGGGTGCTGCAGCCCGGCACAGAGATCGGCCTGAGCTTCGACGCCGCCAGGGCCCATCTCTTCGCCGACGAGGCGCTGCACAGCGCGCCGCATTGACCGGGGCACGCCCTGCGCCCCGAAGCCTGCGCCCCGATCCCTGCGCCGTGCCCGGCCTCAGAACGGGAAGAACAGCGGGATGATCCCCACGGCGACCACCGCGAAGATCAGGTTCAGCGGCAGGCCGACCCGGATGAAGTCGGTGAACTTGTAGCCGCCTGCCCCGTAGACGAAGGTGTTGGTCTGGTAGCCGATGGGCGTGGCGAAACTGGCCGAGGCCGCGAACATCACCGCCATGATGAAGGGGCGCGGGTCGAAGCCCAGCTCGATGGCCAGCGCGATGACGATGGGGCCGATCAGCACGGCCACCGCGTTGTTCGAGACCATCTCGGTCAGCGCACTGGTCAGGACATAGACGGCGGCGAGAATGGCAAGCGGCCCGATCCCGCCCACGGCCCCGACCGCCGCTTCGACGATCATGTTGGCCGTGCCGGTCTCCTCCATGCCCAGCGTCAGGCCGAGCATCCCGAAGATCAGGAACAGAATACGCCAGTCTATCGCGTCGAAGGCCTCTTCGGGGTCCACGCAGCGCGTCATCATCACGATGACGGCCCCGATCACGGCCAGCCCCGCGATCGGCAGCACGTTAAGCGCGGCCAGCCCCATCACGCCGACGATGGTGGCGATGGCGATCGGGGCCTTGGCGCGCCGTTGCGGCCGTTCCGAGGGGGTCGACAGGTTGACGATGCCGCCGTCCTCCATCAGCCGCTGAAGCCCCTCGGGCGGCCCTTCCAGAAGCAGGGTATCCGCGAATTGCAGGCGCAGATCCTGCAGGTCCTGGCTGATGTTCTGCTCCTGCCGATGCACGGCCATGAGGTAGACGCCGTATTTCCGGCGCAGCTTGAGATCCTTGATCGGCCGCCCCCGCAGGTGCGATTTCGGCCCGACGCTGGCCTCCATCGTGATGGTCTGGTCGGCGGTCACCGGCTCGACATCGTGATCCTCGCGGCCGCGAAACGCGATCTGCCCGTCGTCCTTCAGCCCCAGGATCTCGCCCGTGCCGGTCTTCAGCACCAGCCGGTCCCCGGCCTCGAGGACAAGCTCCTGCATCGTGCGGCGCATCGACACCTCGCCGCGCACCACGTCGAGGATCCGCGGCTCGGCGGTGTTGAAGGGCAGATCGGCAAGTTGCTTGCCGACGTATTTCGACCCGTTCGGGATCAACAGCCGCGCAAGGAAGCGGCGCTTGCTCTCCTGCCCCAGAACCCCCGACAGCGAGGCCCGGTCCGGCAACAGGTAGCGCCCCGCGAACACCATGTAGACCATGCCCACCGTCGCCAGGATCAGCCCCGGCAGGGTCATCTCGAACATGGTGAGCGGCGGCTGGCCCGCCTCCTGCGCCACGCCGCTCATGAGGATGTTCGTCGAGGTGCCGACCAGCGTCAGCATCCCGCCGAAGATCGCGGCGAAGGAAAGCGGGATCAGCATCCGCGACGGCGCCACGCCGACCGAGGAGGCGACCGAGATCATGATCGGCGTCAACAGGATCACGACGGGCGTGTTGTTCATGAAGGCCGCCGCCCCCATCGTGCCGACCATCATCAAGAGCATCGCCCGCAGGAACGACCCGCGCGCCTGCTGCTTCAGCACGTCGCCGATGATCTCGAGCACCCCCGTCCGCTCCAGCGCGGCCGAGATGATGAACATCATCGCAATGGTGATCGGTGCCGACGAGCTGAACACCGACAGGAAGTCGCGCGTCTCGATGATCCCCGTCGCCAGCAGCGCCGCCGAGGCCGCAAGCGCCGTCACCTCGGGCGGGTAGATCTCGCGGATGAAGCTCAGGAAAACCACGCCGACGAGCGCGAGAACGAAGATCTGGTCGAGGCTCATGGGCACGGACCTTCCCGAGGCGGAGGTGAGACTGAAGACAACGGTGGCGGTGGCGGTGGCAGCAACCTTGCCGGAATAAACGACAAAGCCACGCCTGTCTTCAATCTCAATCTCTCGGGGGGGGCGCGCATGCCCAGGGGCAGCAGGCGGACCGCCGCCTCAGGCCCCAGCTCGGCCGCGATGCTGCGGCGGCCCGAACACGCGCCGCCGGATCGCAGTGACGCGGCAGCCCGGCCCTGCCGGGTCGCCGCCTCCGCCGCCTCAGCCGATGTCAGCCCGCCTTGTGGCGGAAGACCCCCTCGTAGGTCTTGCGCAGCTCGGCCTTCTGCACCTTGCCCATCGTGTTGCGCGGCAGCGCCTCGATCACCGCGACATGCCGCGGCCGCTTGAACCCCGCCAGATCGGCCCGCGCCGCCGCCTCGATGGCGGCAAGGTCGATCTCGGCCCCGTTCTCGGGGACCAGCACGGCCACCACGCTTTCCCCGAAATCGGGATGCGGCGCGCCGATGACGGCGCTTTCCTTCACGCCGGGCTGCGCGTCGAGGAACAGCTCGATCTCCTTGGGATAGATGTTGTAGCCGCCCGAGATGATCAGGTCCTTGCCCCGGCCCACGATGGTCACATACCCGTCCGCGTCGATCCGGGCGAGGTCGCCGGTCAGGAACCAGCCGTCCTCCTGCAACTCCTCGCGGGTCTTCTCGGGCATCTGCCAATAGCCCTTGAACACGTTGGGTCCGCGGACATGCAGCATCCCCGTTTCGCCCTGCGGCAGCTCGGCCCTCGTCTCGGGGTCGCAGCCCCGCACCTCGCCGCCCGGCAGCGGAAAG
>JAOARA010000260.1 GCA_025211115.1 Roseicyclus sp.
CGCGCTGGTGGGCGAAAGCGGCTCGGGCAAGTCGGTGACGGCGCTGTCGACCGTCGACCTGATCCCCGGCGCGCCCGAGATCACCGGCTCGGTCACCTATGACGGGCAGGAGATGGTGGGCGCGGACGAGGGCCTTCTGCGGCACATCCGGGGCAACGAGATCAGCTTCATCTTCCAGGAGCCGATGACCTCGCTCAACCCGCTGCACACGCTGGAAAAGCAGATCACCGAAAGCCTGATGCTGCACCAGGGGCTGCGCGGGGCCGCGGCGCAGGCGCGGGTGGTGGAGCTGTTGCACAAGGTCGGCATCCGCGACCCCGAAAGCCGGCTGGGTGCCTACCCGCACCAGCTGTCGGGCGGGCAGCGGCAGCGCGTGATGATCGCCATGGCATTGGCGAACAACCCCAAGCTCCTGATCGCGGACGAGCCGACGACGGCGCTGGATGTCACGATCCAGGCGCAGATCCTGGAATTGCTGGCCGATCTCAAGCGCGACCTCGGCATGAGCCTGTTGTTCATCACCCATGACCTGACCATCGTGCGCCGCATCGCCGACCGGGTCTGCGTGATGCAGAACGGGGTGATCGTGGAACAGGGCCGCACCGCCGAGATCTTCGCCAACCCCAGCCACCCCTATACGCAGAAGCTGCTGGCGGCCGCGGCGACGGGCGGGCCCGACCCGGTTCCGGCGGACGCGCCCGAGGTGGTCTCGACCAGCGACCTGCGCGGGTGGTCCCCGATCCAGCGCGGGTTCCTGCGGCGGACGGTGGGCCATGTGAAGGCGGTGAACGCCGCGACGCTCAGCGTGCGCGCGGGCGAGACGGTGGGGATCGTGGGCGAAAGCGGCGCGGGCAAGACGACGCTGGCGCTGGCGATCATGCGGCTGATCTCCTCGCAGGGGCCGGTGATCTTCATGGGGCGCGACGTGCAGGGGCTGCATTCGCGCGAGCTGCGCCCGCTCAGGCGCGACATGCAGATCGTGTTCCAGGACCCTTACGGAAGCCTCAGCCCCCGGATGACGGTGGAGCAGATCGTCGCCGAGGGGCTTTCGGTGCATGGCGTGGGCCGCGAGGACCGGCGGCGGCAGGTGGCCGAGATCCTGGCCGAGGTGGGCCTCGCCCCCGCGATGATGGACCGCTACCCGCACGAGTTTTCCGGCGGTCAGCGCCAGCGCATCGCCATCGCGCGCGCCATGATCCTGCGGCCCAAGCTGGTGGTGCTGGACGAGCCGACAAGCGCGCTCGACATGACGGTGCAGGTGCAGATCGTCGAGTTGCTGCGCACGCTGCAGCGCAAGCATGGCATCGCGTATCTGTTCATCAGCCATGACCTGAAGGTCGTGCGCGCGCTCAGTCACAAGGTGATCGTGATGCGCAACGGTGACATGGTCGAGACCGGCGAGACCGAAGACCTGTTCCGCAATCCTCAGTCCGACTACACGCGCGACCTGATGCGGGCGGCCTTTGGCGAGGCCGGGGCGGCCTGATCCGGCAGCGATCCTATCGATTGCATTGGTTGTCTTTGGCTACAATCTGTGCAACCTTCGATTGCATGACGCGCGATTGCATCACCCCGCCCCCGCCCATGGCGTTGCGGGGGCTGCGGCCCGCCGGGCGGACCGTCCGGAGGGGGCTGCACCCCCTTGCGCGCAAGGCCGGAGCCGGCCCCACGCCGGCCGCCTCAGATCGCCGAGGAATGCCCTTCGGCGCGCATCTCGTATTCGTCGAAGGCGCGCGCGATCATCCGGGCCAGCGGCCGCCCCTCGGGCAGGATGTCGAAGCCCTCGGGCGTGATCCGCACCATGCCGGGGAACTGGTCGGCGGCGGCGGTGAACAGCTGCGACAGCCGCGTCGGCGGCAGGCGGAACTCCTGCGCGATCTGCCCGGCGTCGATGCGGAACTCGCACATCAGCATCTCGATCATGCGCGAGCGCAGCCGGTCCTCGCCCTTGAAGGCATGGCCGCGCCCGGTGGCCACCTCGCCCGCGCGGACGGCCTTTTGATAGGCGGCGGTGGAACTGGCGTTCTGCGCGTAACCTTGCGGGAACCGCGAGATGGCCGAGGCCCCGAGGCCGATCAGCACGTCGCAGGTGTCATCGGTGTAGCCCTGGAAGTTGCGCCGCAGGTGGCCGGAACGCGCCGCTATGGCCATGCTGTCCTCGGGCTTGGCGAAATGGTCGATGCCGATCTCCTGGTAACTGTCCCACAGGAACAGGCGGCGCGCGGTCTCGAACAGCGCGAGGCGTTCCTCGGGCGTGGGCAGCGCGTCGGTCGGGATCATCGCCTGGCGCTTGGCCATCCAGGGGACATGGGCATAGCCGTAGAGCGCGACCCGGTCGGGCGAGAGCGACAGAAGCATCTGCACCGACTCGGAAATGCGCTGCTGGTTCTGATGCGGCAGACCGAAGAGGATATCGGCGTTCAGGGAATGGATGCCTGCGGCGCGCAAGGCCTCGACGGCGGTGCGGGTGACCTCGTAGCCCTGGATGCGGCCGATGATCTGCTGGATATCGGGGTCGAAATCCTGCACCCCGATGGAGGCGCGGTTCATCCCCGCCGCCGCCAGCGCCGCGATGCGCGCCTCGTCGATCTCGTTCGGGTCGATCTCGACCGAGAACTCGGCATCGGGGGCCATGTCGAAGGACGCCCGGATCGTGTCGGCCAGCGCCGTCATCATCTCGGGCGACAGAAGCGTCGGCGTGCCGCCGCCCCAGTGCAGGCGGGCGACCGTCACACCCTCGGGCAGGCGCGCGCCCATGGCGCGGATTTCCTGCTTCAAGGTCTCGACATAGGCGCGGACGGGCTCGTCCGAGCGCACGCCCTGCGTGCGACAGGCGCAGAACCAGCACAACCTGCGGCAGAAGGGCACATGCAGGTAGAGCGAGACCCCCGCACCCGGCCGGATCGCATCGATCCAGTCAAGCAGGACAGGGCCGGACACGTCGTTCGAGAACTTCGTGGCGGGCGGGTAACTGGTGTAGCGCGGGACCTTCGCGTCGAAGAGACCCATGCGGCGAAGTTGATTGACGTGTTCCATTGCCTTAAGCTTAAACCCGAAATGCGCAGCTTGACCTTGACCCAGATCAAGCACAGCCCGACAGCCGAGAGGCGGAAGGGATAAGGACCACGCCCCAGAGACAACTCGCCTTTCCGCAAGTGGACTGTGCCGATTGCCCGATCCGGCACCGCGCCGTCTGCGCCCGCTGCGAGAGCGACGAACTCGAGCATCTCGAGGCGATCAAGTATTACCGCAACTACGAGGCCGGGCAGACCATCGTCTGGGCAGGCGACAAGATGGATTTCGTCGCCTCGGTCGTCCATGGCGTTGCGGCCCTGTCGCAGACCATGGAGGATGGCCGCCGCCAGATGGTCGGCCTTTTGCTGCCGTCCGATTTCCTCGGCCGTCCGAACCGCGAGCGCGCGACCTATGACGTGACCGCGACGACCGACCTGCAGCTGTGCTGCTTCCGCCGCGCGCCCTTTCACGAGATGCTGTCGACCAACGCCCATGTCAGCCAGCGCCTGCTGGAGATGACGCTGGACGAACTGGACGCGGCGCGGGAATGGATGCTGCTGCTGGGGCGCAAGACCGCGCGCGAGAAGATCGCAAGCTTCCTGTCGATCATCGCGCGGCGCGATGCGACCATCAACCAGAACGCGAAAAGCGGCGAGGTCGCCTTTGACCTGCCGCTGACGCGCGAGGCGATGGCCGATTACCTCGGGCTGACGCTGGAGACGGTCAGCCGCCAGATGTCCGGCCTGAAGCGTGACGGGGTGATCCGGCTGGAGGGCAAGCGGCATATCGTGATCCCGGATTTCGACCTGCTGATGGACGAAACCGGCGACGACGCGGACGGCGGCGTGTTCTGAGGCGACGTCAGCCGCGTGACAGCGCGACCACGGGCGGGGCGCCCCAGACGCTGCGCCCATCGGCCAGAACCCAGTTCGGCCGCGACGGCACCGGCAGCCGGATCTCCATCCCGTTCCAGCGGTAGACATGGTCGCGGCCATGGGCGAGCGCCACGCGCCACCCCGGCACCGGGTTCAGGGTGGCGTGAACGTCGCTGCGCCCCGCTTTCTTGAAATGCGCGATGTCCCAGTCGTCGACCCTGTCGCCCAGCCGGGTGCGCACCCAGCAATGCATCCCGGCAGCGATGCCGTCGGGATTGTCGTCGAAGAAATAGCAGGTGAGATAGGCCGCCTCGTACCCGGCAACGCGCAGGGCGGCCATCAGGTAGGTGTTGATGTCGATGCAATTGCCC
>JAOARA010000261.1 GCA_025211115.1 Roseicyclus sp.
GCGACAGCCGCAACGGCGCGCCGGGCGTGCAGGAATTCGTCGACCGGATCGGGGCTTTCCTCGTGCTGGTGGGGCTGGCCGGGCTGGCGGTGGGCGGCGTCGGCGTCTCGGCCGCCGTGCGCGCCTATCTCGACGGCAAGGTCGAGACCATCGCCACGCTCAAGACGCTGGGGGCCGAGGGGCGGACGATCTTCGCCGCCTATTTCGCGCAAGTCGGGCTGTTGACGCTGGTGGGGCTGGCCATGGGCCTGGCCCTCGGGGCCGCCCTGCCCTTCGTCTTCGCGCCGCTGATCGCCGCGCAACTGCCGGTGCCCATCGCCTTCGCGGTCTACCCCGGCCCATTGGCCGAGGCCGCGCTTTACGGGGCGCTGACCGCGCTGATCTTCACGCTCTGGCCGCTGGCCCGCACCGAACAGGTGCGTGCGGCGGCGCTGTTCCGCGATGCCTCGGGGCCGGTCAGGGCATGGCCGCGGCCCATCTGGGTGGGTTTGACCGTCGCGCTGGCGGCAACGCTGGTGGGGTCCGCGACATGGCTGTCGGGGATCGAGCGGCTGGCGCTGGGAACCGCGAGCGGTATCCTTGGCGCGCTACTCCTGCTGGCGCTGGCCGCGCGCGGCATCCGGGCGCTGGCACGCCGGTTGGCGCGGTCGAAAGCCGTCCGCGGGCGCACCGCGCTGCGCACGGCGCTTGGCGCGGTCGGCGGGCCGGGGTCGGAGGCGACGAGCGTGGTGTTGTCGCTCGGCCTCGGGCTGGCTGTCCTCGCTTCGGTGGGGCAGATCGACAGCAACCTGCGCGCCGCGATCCAGCGTGACCTGCCCGAGGTCGCGCCCTCGTATTTCTTCGTCGATATCCAGCCCGACCAGCTGCAGCCCTTCCTCGACCGCGTCACCACCGACCCTGCCGTCAGTCGGGTGGACACCGCGCCGATGCTGCGCGGCATCATCACGCGGATCAACGGCGCGCGCGCGCAGGAGGTGGCGGGCGATCACTGGGTGATCCAGGGCGACCGCGGCGTGACCTATACCACCACCGCCCCGCCCGCCGAGGAGATCGTCGCGGGCACATGGTGGCCCGACGACTACAGCGGCCCGCCGCTGGTCGCCTTCGCCGCCGAAGAGGCGATGGAAATCGGCATCGGCGTGGGCGACACGATCACCGTCAACATCCTCGGCCGCGACATCGAGGCGGAGATCGCGGCGCTCCGCGAGGTGAGTTTCGAAAACGCCGGGATCGGCTTCGTCGTCACCATGTCGCCAAACGCGCTGGCGGGCGCGCCGCACACCCATATCGCCACCGTCTACGCCGAGGAGGCGGCCGAGGCCGCCATCCTGCGCGACGTGGCAGGCGCTGCGCCCAACATCACCGCGATCCGTGTGCGCGATGCCCTCGACCGCGTGGCCGAGGCGTTGCGCAGCCTTGCCGCGGCCACCTCCTACGGGGCGGGGGCCACGCTTGTGACAGGGTTCATCGTGCTGATCGGCGCGGCGGCGGCGGGCGAGCGGGGGCGCGTGTTCGAAGCGGCGGTGATGAAGACACTGGGGGCTGCGCGCGGGCGCATCCTGCTGAGCTTCGCGCTCCGCTCCGCCTTTCTTGGCGCAGCGGCGGGGGCCGTTGCCATCCTTGCGGGCGCGTTGGGGGGCTGGGCGGTGATGACCTTCGTGATGGACACGTCCTATCGCTTCGAGCCAGTCTCGGCGCTGGCCATCGTGCTGGGCGGGGCGCTGGCGACGTTGCTTGCGGGGCTGGCCTTTGCGTGGCGGCCGCTGGCCGCGCGCCCGGCCCGCGTGTTGCGCGCGCGCGACTGACGCAGGCCGGAGGCGGCGGGCACCCTTGCCATTCGCCGAGGAAGGGCGCACCTGCATCGCATGTTGCGCCCGTTTCGTTCCCTCTTCGGCCGTCGTGCCGCCGACCTGCCCGCCGAAAAGGGGCCGAGGGACGAGGATCTGCCGCGCCCGGAGAGCACATGCTATATCGTGGGTGACCTGCACGGGCGCGCCGACCTTCTCGAGCTGATGCTCGAACTGATCGACGCGCATATCGGCGGCACAGGCAGCGCCGATCCCAAGCTGGTCTTCGTGGGCGACTACATCGACCGCGGCCCCGACAGCGCGGGCGTGCTGGCACGATTGCGCGAGCTGACCCGCGATTTCCCCGAGAATGTCGCCTGCCTGATGGGCAATCACGAGCGGATGCTGCTCGACGTGCTGGCCGACCCGGCCTTGCGCGGCCCGCGCTGGCTGCGCGAAGGCGGGGCGGCGACGCTGGACAGCTTCGGCATCCGCAGCGACGTGCTGCTGGGCCCCGCGCCGGAGCCCGACGCCTGGATCAGCGCCGCCGCGCGGCTGGCCGACGCGCTTGGAGCAGAGGGGCGCGCCTGGCTGAACGGGCTGCCGCTCAGCTGGCACTCGGGCAATCTCTGGGCGGTGCATGCGGGCGCGGACCCGGCGCGCGGGATGGCGGACCAGACACCGCGGGTTCTGCTCTGGGGCCACCCCGAGTTCGACAGCGCGATCCGCGGCGATGACGCATGGGTCGCCCATGGCCATGTCGAGCGGGACCGGCCGGTCTTTGCCGAGGGGCGCATCGCGCTCGATACCGCGGCCTGGTCGACCGGCAAGCTGACCGCCATCGCCATCAAGCCCGACGGCGGCCACGCCTTTCTTCAGACCTGAAGCGGGGCGGCCGCCTCAGCGGTTCAGCTTTTCCTCGGCCCCGTCCTCGATCCGGGTCTGCCACAGGGGCACGCCCTTGCGGAACGCCGCGCGCCCGATCATGTGCGCGGCCACCGGGGCCGTCACCAGCAGGAACAGGATCGCGGCAAGCGCCCGCGTGATCGTGGCGGCATCGGCGAAATAGATCGCCCCCGCGCCCAGGATCAGGCCCGAGCCCAGCGTGCCCGCCTTGGTCGAGGCATGCATCCGGATCAGCACGTCCGGCAGGCGCAAGACGCCCAGCCCTGCCACGAAACAGAAGAAACCGCCCAGCAGCACCATGGCCGCCATGATCCATTCAGCCATTGCTCTCGCCCTCCGCCGCCGGGGTTTCCTGCTTGGTGTCGCGCGCCACGGTCGTGTTGCGCCGCTCGACGTAGCGGGCAAGCGCAACGGTGGCGAGGAAGCCGACCAGCGCAAGCACGATGGCCACGTCGATGAAGGCCGTATCCTCGGACAGCATCGCGTAAAGGCCGCAGAAGCTGACGATGAGAACCGTCATCATGTCCAGCGCAACCACCCGGTCGGGCAGGCTGGGGCCGAGGATCAGCCGGATGAAGGCAAAGGCCACGCCCAGCATCACGAGGACGAAGGAGATGTCGATTGCCGTGCCGAGAATATCCATGTTCCTACTCCGTCGCCTCGATGACCCAACGCTCCATCCCGTCCTTGATCTGCCGCCGGATCTCGTCGGGGTCGTCGGCGAACATGGCGTGGATGTAGAGCGTTTCGCCATCCTCGGTCACATCCAGGCTGAGGGTGCCCGGCGTCAGCGTGATCAGGTTCGTCACCAGCAGCACGTCCATCTCGCGCCGCACGGTGAGCGGCACCGAGATGATGCCCGGCCGGGCCTTGTGCTGGGGCGTCAGCACGTCCCAGACCACCTGCAGCGACGACACGACCAGCTCGTAAAGGAACAGCACGATCAGCTTGGCCCATTTGGTCCCGCGGCGGAAATAGCTTTCGCATCCGGGGAACAGCGACCGCGTGAGCCAGAGGCAGCCCGAGCCGAGCACGAAGCCCACCGCCAGCCCGCCCAGCGTGATGTTGCCGGTCAGCGCCGCCCAGGCGAGCGCCAGCAGGATGTTGAGCGCGAAGACGTTGATCATTCCGTCACCTCCATCAGGGCAAGGCCCGTGGGCGCTTGGGTCTCGGCCGGAGCGCCCAGCACGGCGGCGACATAGTCCGACGGGTCGAGAAGCTGTGCGGCCGAGCGTTCGGCGAATTGCACGAAGGGTTCGGGGAAGAAGCCGATGATGCAGGTCAGCACCGCCAGCGCCGCGATGGGCGTCAGGAGCGCCGCGCGGTCCTTGCCCTCGAGGCGCGAGAGGCGCGGCTCGACGCCCTCGGGGTGCGGCTTCCAGAAGCCGTAGCCCCAGATCTTCGTCATCGAGTAGATCGTCAGAAGCCCCACGACCAGCGCCACCGCGGCGATCCACCAGGCCCCGGCATCGAGCGACGCCTTGACCAGCACGTATTTCGCCCAGAACCCCGACAGCGGCGGGAAGCCCGCGAGCGAAAACGCCGGGATCAGGAACAACAGGCCGAGGAACGGCGCAAAGCGATAAAGGCCCCCGATCCGGTCGAGGTCGGTCGACCCCGCGATCCGCTGCGCCACGCCAGCGACGAGGAACAGGTTCGCCTTCACGATGATGTGGTGGACGAGGTAGAAGACCGCGCCGACGATGGCGAGCGGCGTGAAGAGCGCAAGGCCGAGGATCATGTAGCCGATCTGGCTGACGATGTGGAACGACAGGATGCGACGGATGTCGTTCATCGCCGCCGCCCCGAGGACGCCCGTCACCATGGTGAAGCCCGCCACCCACAGAAGGATCGTATGGGTATAGGCGATGTCGGTGGTGAAGATCAGCGTGAAGGTCCGCATCAGCGCGTAAACGCCGACCTTGGTCAAGAGCCCCGCGAAGATGGCCGAGACCGCGATGGCGGGGGTGTGATAGCTCGCCGGGAGCCAGAAGAAGAGCGGGAAGACCGCGGCCTTCACGCCGAAGGCGATCATGAACATCACCGCGATCAGAACGAGCAGGCCCTCGTTCTCGACCTGCTGCACGGCGCCGTGCAGGTCGGCCATGTTGAGCGTGCCGGTCATCCCGTAGAGCAGGCCGACGCCCGACAGGAACAGGATCGTCGAGACGAGGTTCAGCGTCACGTACTTGATCCCGCCGTCAAGCTGCACCTTGCGCCCGCCCAGGATCAGCAGGCCGAAGGACGAGATCAGCATGACCTCGAACCAGACGTAGAGGTTGAAGAGGTCGCCGGTCAGGAACGCCCCGCAGACCCCGGCCAGCAGCACCTGGAACAGCGCGTGATAGCCCAAGGCCTCTTTCTTGGTGTCGATATCCGACAGCGCGTAGACCGCGACGGCCAGCCCGGTGATCCCGGTGATGACGACCATCACCGCCGACAACAGGTCTGCCACCAGCGTGATGCCGAAGGGCGCCGCCCATTCGCCCATCTGGGCCGCGATCACGCCCTGGTCGAGCACGTCGATCATCAGGATGATGGACGCGACCAGGAGGCCCGCCGAGCCGATGACCGACAGCCACCGCCCTTCGGGGCCGGCGCGGAACAGGAAGGCCAGCACCGCCGTGGCGAAGGGGATGATGATGGGGCTTGCGAGAACCCAGCTCATTTGCCGCCCTCCTCGGGCTCGGCGAGACGCATCTCGTCGGAATTCAGGGTGCCGAGGTTCTGGTAGGTCCGGTAGACCAGCGTCAGCGCGAAGGCGAACAGGCCGAAGCCGATCACGATGGCGGTCAGAACCAGCGCCTGCGGCAGCGCGTTGGCGACGGTCCCCAGCGGCGCATCCGCGCCTTCGGGGATCAGCGGCGGGGCCTCGGCCGTCAGGCGGCCCGAGGCGAAGATGATCAGGTTGGCCGCGTTCGAGATCAGGATCAGCCCGAAGAGAAAGCGCAGCACGTTGCGCGCCAGCATCAGGTAGACCGAGGCCGCGACGAGGACGCCGACCATGATGGCGACAAGGATCTCCATCAGACTTCCTCCTCCAGCGCGAGAACAAGGGTCAGGATCGACCCGAAGACCACGAGATAGACCCCGATGTCGAAGACGAGGACCGAACTGATCGGCAGGCCCTTGTCATCGGGGTCGGCGGGGTCGGCGCCCGCGAACCACCACTGCCCGGTGAAGAACGCCTCGCCGAAGAAGGCGGCGAAGACGCCCGCGGCCAGCGCGATGCCGAGGCCGACCATGGCGATGTTCTGCGGCTCGTAGCGCAGCGTCCGGCGCGTGGCCTCGGCCCCCTGCGCGATGGCGTAGAGCACGAAGCCGGTGGCCCCGATCAGCCCGCCGATGAAGCCGCCGCCGGGCAGGTTGTGACCACGCAGAAGCATGAAGATCGAGAACAGCAGCAGAAGCGAGGTCAGAAGCCGCGTCGCGGCCACGAGGATGATGGAGTTCTTCATTTCCGGCCCTCCTCGATCTCGTCATCGGTGTGGCCGTAGCGTGTGCCGCGCAGCAGCGCATAGGCCGAGAGTGCCGCGATCACGACCACGGCGATCTCGCCGAAGGTGTCGATGGCGCGGAAGTCGACGAGGATCACGTTGACGATGTTGCGCCCGTAGGCCTCGGGCCAGCTGGCGACCTCGAAATAATCGGTGATGCGGCGGTCGATGTCGCCCTGCAGCACGGCGACCATCACCAGCGTGACCAGCACGCCAACGACGCCCGCAAGCGCGGCATGGACGGGCCGCCGCTTGCGGTCCTTGGCAAGACCCAGATGCGGCAGTTTCAGCATCGCCACGGCGACCAGCACCACGACCAGCGTTTCGACCAGAAGCTGCGTGATCGCCACGTCGGGCGCGGAGAACATGATGAAGATCAGCGCGACGCCGATGCCCACCACGCCCAGCGCCGCGATGGCGGTCATCCGGCTTTGGGTGATCGCGGTCAGGATCGCCCCGGCGGTGATGAACACGAGCACGGCCCAGTGCTTGAACAGCAGCCCGTCGAACTCGGACACCCAGTCGACGCGGAAATTCAGCACGTCCTTGAGATACATCGTGGCCCCCACGCCGATGGCGAGCGTGGCGAAGATGGTGAAGATGTAGCGTTGCAACACGCCCGATTGCAGGATGCCGGTCTGCCATGCGGCCAGCGCCTTCAGCCCGTCGAGCACGCGGTCCCAGCCCGGATCGAACTTGATCGGGTTCGCCTCCATCACCCGGCCGAGCCAGGCGCGCATGGGCCGGTGGACCGTGTAGAGCAGCGCGCCGGTGGCGAAGGTGGCGAGCGACAGAAGGAAGGCCGCGTTCACCTCGCGGAAGAGATAGAGATCGACGGTATAGTCGTAATCGCCGTAGACCGCCCAGGTGCCGGGCGCGACCAGCCAGGCCTCGACCGTGTCGGGAAACAGGCCGAAGCCCAACGAGAAGACGCCAAGGATGATCGGCCCGATCCACATCGCCCAGGGCCCCTCATGCGGGGTCTGCGGCGTGTCGGCATCGGCGAGCTTGCCGGTGAAGGGGCGCAGCACCGCGATACCGGCGGCGACGAACATCAAGACTGAGGCGGCAAAGATCGTGCCGGTGATCCAGATCGTCGCCTGCTCGTGGCCGAGGCCGGCCTTGTAGAGAAACTCTTTCCCGATGAAGCCCACGAAGGGCGGAATGCCCGCCATCGAGATCGCGGCCAGCGCGCCGCCGAGGAAGGTCAGCGGCATCTTGCGGCCAAGGCCGCGCAGCCGGTCCGCCTCGCGCGTGCCGGTCTCGTGATCGACGATCCCGATCATCAGGAAGAGCGCCGCCTTGTAGAGCGAGTGGACGACGAGAAACGCCATCATCCCCTTGATCGCGTCGGGCGAGCCGGTGCCGATGAAGAGCGTCAGCGCACCCAGCGCCATCAGCGTGGTATAGGCCAGCACCTGCTTGATGTCGGTCTGCCGCACCGCGAGGATCGAGGCGAAGACGGTGGTGAAGCCGCCCGCGATGACCAGCGTCCAGAACCACAGCTCGCTGTCGCCCAGCGCCGGGTTGACCCGCGCCATCAGGTAGACCCCCGCCTTCACCATCGTAGCCGAATGCAGGTAGGCCGACACGGGCGTGGGCGCGGCCATCGCGTTGGGCAGCCAGAAGTGGAACGGGAACTGCGCCGACTTGGTGAAGGCGCCCGCGAGGAACAGGATCACGATGGGCACATAAAGCGGATGCGCGCGGATCACGTCGCCCTGTTGCAGGATCACCGACAGCTCGAAACTGCCGGCCACGTTGCCCAGCAGGATCATGCCCGCCAGCAGCGCAAGGCCCCCGGTGCCCGTGACCAGCAGCGCCTGCAGCGCCGAGCGGCGCGATTTCGCCTCGTCCGAGGAGAAGCCGATCAGCAGGTAGGAAGAGATCGTCGTGATCTCCCAGAACACGAAGAGCGCGATCAGGTTGTCCGACAGGACAAGCCCCAGCATCCCCACCATGAACATCATCAGGAACAGCACGAAACGCGGATATTCCGGGTGGTTGCCGAGGTATTTCGTGGAATAGAGCGTGACCAGCGCCCCGATCCCCGAGATCAGAAGCGCGAAGGTCAGCGAGAGCCCGTCGATCAGCACCGACAGGCGGATGTCCATCGACGGCACCCAGTCGAGCGCCATAAGCACCGGGTTTCCGGCCGAGACCGGGCCGACATATTGCAGCATCCAGACAAAGATCGCGGCGGGTATCGCCACCGAGATCCAGCCCGCCGGGCCACCGTAGACCCGCGGCACCTCTGCGCCTGATTTCGCCACCGCCTTGCCCCTCTCCTGTTGCGCCGCCCC
>JAOARA010000262.1 GCA_025211115.1 Roseicyclus sp.
GCTTTCGGCCGAGGTCGAGGCGATGCTCGCCCCCGTCCGCGGGCAGGGCTTCATCGTGTTCCACGCCGCCTACCAGTATTTCGAAGCCAGCTTCGATCTGCCCGCCTCGGGCGCGATCTCGCTCTCGGACGCGACCGACCCCAGCCCCGCGCGCATCGCCGAGATCCAGGCCCGCGTCGCCGAGCAGGGCGTCGCCTGCGTGCTGTCGGAACCGCAGTTCGACCCCGGCATCGTCGCCGCGGTGATGGAGGGTGCCGCGGCGCGGACCGCGGTGCTCGATCCGCTCGGCTCGACCCTGGACCCCGGCCCGGCGCTTTACGGCGATGTCATCCGCGGCCTTGGCGAAACCCTCGCCGCCTGCCTGTCCGACGGTTAAGGGGCCTTCGCTCCCTCGGGCGGCGCGGTCGGCGCGCCGTCCGGCGGATCGTCATACACGGCCCAGCCGTAGTCCCCGCCGCTCGGCGGCAGATCCGCATCGCGCAGGTTGCGCGCCATGTAGGCCTTGGCGATGAAATTCGCGGTGATCGGCGCGGTCAGGAACAGGAAGAGCGAGATCAGCAGCTCGTGGACCGAGATATGCCCGGTCTTGGCATAGAAATAGATCATTGACGCGATCAGCACGCCGCCCACGCCCAGCGTGGTGGCCTTGGTCGGCGCATGCAGGCGCTGCATCGTGGTCCTGAGCTTCACCAGCCCGTAGGAGCCGACGAAGCCGAAGATGCCGCTCATCACGAGCGCCAGCGAGATCAGGAGTTCCGCGGTCTGGCTCATGGCTGTTCCCTCATTCGATGATGTCGCCGCGCAGCAGGAAGCGGCAATAGGCGACGGTCGAGACGAAGCCGACCATGGCGATCAGCATCGCCGCCTCGAAATAGACCGCCGTGCCGCGCCAGATGCCGTAAAGCACCAATAGCGCGATGACGTTGATCACCATCGTGTCCAGCGCAAGGATGCGGTCGGCCGAGCTGGGCCCCTGCGCGATGCGCCACAGGTCGAGCAGAAGCGCCACGCCGTAGCACAGGGCTGCGAAGAGAAGGGCGTATTCGATCACGGAAAGATCTCCTTCAGGCGGGCCTCGTAGCGCGACTTGATGTCGTCGCGCACGGCGTCGGGGTCGTCGGCATGCAGGCAATGGACAAGGATCGACCGGCCATCGGCGGCCAGTGTGGCCGAGACGGTGCCGGGCGTCATGGTGATGGTGCCCGCCAGCACGGTGATGGCCTCGGCCGAGGTCAGCTCGATCGGCACCGGGATCCAGTGCGAGCGGATCGTCTTCTCGCGCTTGAACAGGATGATCATGGCGACCTGCACATTGGCCACGACGATATCCCACAGCACGATCAGCCCGTATTCGACGATCTTGAGCGGCCGCGCGATGCGGGGCCGGTCGGGCCAATAGGGTGCCGTCAGCATCGGGATGATCAGGCCGAAGCCCGCCCCGAGGATCAGGTTGCCCAGCGTGAACGTGTTCACAAGCCCCAACCAGACCAGGATCAGCGTCAGGCTGAGAAGCGGGTGGGGGATCAGGCGCATCAGCATTGTCTCAACCCTCCGTCTCGGGCGTCAGCACGGCCGTGGTATAGCCCGCGCGGTCGTAAAGCTGCGCCGCGGTGTCCTGCAGGTAGGACGAGAGCGGCCCGGCGAAGACCGCCAGCAGCGCGAGCATCGCAAGCCCGGCCATGGCCGGCGCGACCTCGAGCGGGCGGGCGGCGGCAGCCGGCGCGTCCGTCTCGGGCGCGGGGGTGGCCGTCGATTTCCAGAACAGCGCGCTGCCCGCGCGGGCAAAGCCCAGGATGGTGACGAGCGAGCCCGCCAGCACCGCCGTCCAGGCCCAGCCGATCGTGCCGGGGTCGCGCAGCGCGTCGAGGACCAGCAGCTTGCCGAGGAAGCCCGAGAGCGGCGGCATCCCCGCCATACCGATGGCCGCGGCAAAGAAGAGCGCCGCGAAAAGTCCGTTCTGCACCGTGGGCGGCCGCGGGGTCAGCGTGTCCGCCGCCCGCCGTGTCACGACAAGATCGGCCACGAGGAACAGGCAGGCCGCGGCAAAGGTCGAATGGACGAGGTAATACAGCCCCGCCGAGGTCGCCTCGGGCGTGAAGGCCGCCAGCGCGATCAGCAGCGTCCCCATGGACCCCAGCACAGAGAAGGCGATCAGCGGCATCAGCCGCCGTGCGCCCAGCACGCCCAGTGCGCCGATGGCGATGGTGATCAGCGCCGCGGGGAAGAGCCATGTGGCGGCCAGGTCTTCCGTCCCTTCGATGCCGGGACCGAAGGACACGGTATGCACCCGCAGGATCGCGTAGGCGCCGACCTTGGTCATGATGGCGAAAAGGGCCGCGACCGGGGCAGGGGCGTTGGCATAGGTGCCGGGCAGCCAGAACTGCACCGGGAAAAGCGCGGCCTTCACCGCGAAGACGATCATCAGGAGCATCGCGGCCACGCGCACCAGCGCCGCCTCCTCGGGCGGGATCGTGGCCACCACGCGCCCCAGGTCCGCGATGTTCAGCGTGCCGGTCGAGGCATAGAGCGTGCCGAGCGCGAAGAGGAACAGGGTGGAGCCTGCAAGGTTCATCACCACGTATTGCAGCCCCGCCTGCATTCTATCGCGTCCGCCCGAGTGGATCATGAGACCGTAGGAGGCGATCAGCAGAACCTCGAAGAAGACGAACATGTTGAACACGTCGCCGGTCAGGAAGGCACCGCAGATGCCCATCAGCTGGAACTGGAACAGCGCGTGGAAATGCTTGCCGCGCGCGTCCCAACCGGTTGCGATGGCATGGATCAGCACCAACAGGGCCAAGGTCGCCGTGAGCAGCACCATCAGCGCCGACAGCCGGTCGAGCACCAGCACGATGCCGAAGGGCGCGGGCCAATCGCCAAGGCGATAGACATGCGTGGCCCCGTCCGCGGCCATGCCGAACAGCCCCAGCGCCACCGCCAGCAGCGCCACGGTCCCCGCGACGGAGGCCGTGCGCGCCAGCACGATGTCGTGCCGCATCACGAAGCCGATCAGCGGCGCCAGCATCGCCGGCAGCACGACGGGAAGGATGATCC
>JAOARA010000263.1 GCA_025211115.1 Roseicyclus sp.
ATGTCGGGCTGCACGATATCGACCGCGCGCATGTCGATCATGCGTTGCCAGGTCGACAGCTGGCAATCCTGCTCGCCGCCCGTGACGTCGATCTGCAGCGCCTCGGTCACGGCCTTCGTCGCGTCGAGGTCCCAGTAGGGGCAGGGTTCCTCGTAATGGCAGAAGCCGTGGTCTTCCAGCATCCGGCCCACCTCGATCGCGCGGGGGACGGAGTAGCAGGAATTGGCGTCGATCAGCAGGTCCGCCTCGGGCAGGGCGCGGCGGATCGCGGGGATCACCGCCTCGGTCCGGCCCGGCCATTCGTCGCGGTCGCGCCCCACCTCGGAGCCCGCGCGCACCTTGAAGGCGGTGTAGCCATGCTCACCGGCCAGCCGTTTCAGCCGCTCGGCCTCCTCCTCGGGCGTGATGTCGCGCCGCATGGACGACGCATAGGCCCGCACCGGCCCCGGCGACCCGCCGATCAGCGCGGCGACGGGAAGGCCCGCGCGCTTCCCGCGCATGTCCCAGATCGCGGTATCCACGCCCCCCATCGCGCGCCGCAGGTAGGAGCCGGGGAACTTGTGTTCCCGCTCGGTCACCCAGTCCATCAGGTCGTCGAGGTCGGTCGCATCGCGCCCCAGCACCCAGGGCGCAACCTGCCGGTGCAGAACGGTGCAGGTGATGTCGGCGTGATAGGTCGAAACCTGCCCCCAGCCCTGCGATCCATCCTCCATCGTGACCCGGACAAAGCCCACGTCGCGGGTGGTGAAACTGTCGATCCTTGCGATCCGGTCCATGTCTCACGCCCCCGCCAGGATAAGATCGGCCGCGCGCATCGCCGTCATGATCGTGGGCGCGTTGGTGTTGGCCGAGGTGATGTTGGGAAAGACCGAGGCATCGACCACGCGCAGCCCCTGCACGCCCCAGACGCGCAAGGACGGATCGACCACGCCGCCCGCCTCCTCCGGGGCCATGCGGCAGGTGCCGCAGGGGTGGAACACGGTCGAGGCGCGGGCGCGCACATCGGCCAGCAGCGTGTCGTCATCGGCCCCCACGGGGCTGAAGCCGTTGGGCCCGGCGATCAGGCCCTGCATGGCGGGGGTCTGCAACATCCGCTCCACCAGCCGCGCGCCCGCGATCATGTCGGCGATGTCGCTGTTGGTGGTCAGCGAATTGGGCATGATCCGCGGGGCCGCCGCGGGATCGGCGCTGGCGATGTCGATCCGCCCGGTGCTGGTCGGGCGGCAGGGGTTGAAGCCCAAGATGAAGCCTGGCCAGGGGTCGGGTTTCAGAAGCGGGCGCTTGTCGCGGTAGACCGTCGAATAGGACAGCGGGTTGCAGTAAAGCTGCGTGTCGGGCCGCGAGAGACCGGGGCGCGAGCGGACAAGCCCGCCCATCTGGTTCACGCTCAGGCTAAGCGGCCCGTCGCGCCGAAAGAGGTAGCGCAGCGCCGCGCCGATCTGGCCGGTAAGCCGCCCGAGCGTCTGGGTCAGCGTGGGTTCCGTGCAGCGGAAGGCATAGGTCATCGACAGGTGATCCTGCAGCGCCCCGCCGACGCCGGGCCGGTCGATATGCACGGCGATGCCGAACGAGCGCAGCAGCGCGCCGGGGCCTATGCCCGAGAGCTGCAACAGCTGTGGCGACTTCACCGCGCCCGCCGAGAGGATCACCTCGCCCCGGCAAGCGGCGCCCAGGGTCTGCCCGCCCCGGCGATACTGCACCCCCGTCGCGCGGCGGTCCCGCATCTCGATGCGCAGCACCTCGGCCCCGGTGACAAGCTTCAGGTTCCGCCGCCGCAGCGCAGGCCGCAGGAAGGCATCGGCGGCCGAGTTGCGCCAGCCGCCCTTGGTCGTGGTGCAATAGGGGCCGACCCCCTCGCCTGTGACGGTGTCGCCCTCGGGCAGCCCCATCTCGCGCGCGGCCGTCAGGTAGTGCCGGCCCATCGGGTGATAGTCGTTGCGGCAATCGGTGACGTGCAGCGGCCCGTCGCCCGCAGCCCCCTCAGGCCCGATGCGCCGCTCGACGCGGCCATAGGTCTCGGCGGCGCTTTCGGCGTTCCAGCCGGGGTTTCCCGCCGCTTCCCAATCGTCGTAATCCTGCGGCAGGCCGCGGGCGTAGACCATCGCGTTGATGGCGCTCGAGCCGCCCAGCACCTTGCCGCGCGGCCAATACATGCGGCGGTTGTCGAGCTGCGCGTCGGGCTCCGCGTGGAAGCGCCAGTTTACCTCGGGGTCATGGTAGGACATGCCGTAGCCGATCGGCACCCGGATCTGCGCGCGCCGGTCGCTGCCGCCCGCCTCGAGCAGCAGGACGCGGGTTTTGGGATCGGCGCTCAGCCGCTCGGCCAGGACGCAGCCCGCCGAGCCTGCGCCGACGATGATGTAATCGAAACTGTCCATGTCGCCCCTCCCGCGAGGGTTCAGGATTGCAGGCTTGCTGACCCCGGACAAACAATGGAAAACGGGGGAAAGGGTAAACCTGAGTGGGGTCATTCCATGCGCAACCTGCCGCCGCCCGCCTGGCTGAAGACCTTCGAGGCCGCGGCGCGCCTTGGCGGCTTTACCGCCGCCGCCGACGAGTTGGGCCTGACGCCTGCCGCGGTCAGCCAGCAGATCCGCGCGCTGGAGGCGCGGCTGGGCTACCCGCTGTTCCGCCGCCTTGCCCGCGGGGTGGAGCTGACGGAGCTGGGTCAATCCTATCTACCGGCGGTGCGCCGCGCCTTCGACGAGCTGGCCAGCGCAACGGCGGGGCTGTTCGGCGTGACGGGGGGCAGGCCGCTGGTCGTGCGCGCGCCGCCGAGTTTTTCGGCGCTTTGCCTTGCGCCGCTGGTGGCGGGTTTCCGCGCGGCCCATCCCGGCATCGCCGTGCGGCTGTGCAGCGCCACATGGGCCGAGACCGCCCCCGAGGGCGGCATCGACGTCGATATCCGTTACGGCGACGGCCGTTGGCCGGTCGAGGATGCAAGGCGGCTGAGCGCGCCCGGCTCGGTCCTCGTCTGCCCGCCGGGCACGGCCTTCGGCCCCGAGCCGCTGGCGGCCGTGGCCCCGCTTCTGGGCCGCGCGGTGCATATCATCGGCTGCGAAAGCTTCTGGGACGGCTTCGCCGCGGCCCACGGGATCGACCCCGCGGCGGTCGGGCGGGGCGTCAGCACGGACAGCTCGCTTGCCGCCTTGGAAATGGTGGCCGCGGGCCTTGGGGTCGCCCTGATC
>JAOARA010000264.1 GCA_025211115.1 Roseicyclus sp.
AGCCTGCGGCTTTGCCTCGCCCTCGCATTTCTCGAAGTGCTACCGGGCGCATTACAACACCACGCCCTACCGCGAACGCGGCGCGCATGGCGCGAAGGACCGCGCCTGACTCGAAGGGCCGCGAAGGACCGCGCCCGCGCGTTCAGCCCTCGCGCATCCGCGCCGCGCGGCCGCCGCGCCTGCGGGCGCTGGGGGCCTCGGTCAGCCCTTCGCGCAGGACCAAGGTCATCGGGTGATCCTCCGCGCCCGTGCCGTAGCGCGCCAGAAGCGCCTCGATCGCGGCGCGCGGCTGGCTCTCCGACAGGCTCAGCGCCCAATCGACAAGGATCGAGCGGCATTCGGCATCCGTGATCCCCTCGATCCGGTAGGACTCGCGGATCAGGCCCTTGGGGTCGTTGGGATCGGCGGGCGCGCGCGGGTGGCTGGCGTCGGTCATGATGGCTCCTCCGGCGGCGGGCCGCCCAATACGCTGTCGATGATCTGTGCCGCGTGTGACCGGGTCTTGTCCAGATGCGACGCAAGCGTGGTCGCGTCGGGCTGTCCCGCGACCCGCGCGAGAAAGGCGCGGCCCCCCTCGCCGATGGCGTCGGGGTCCAGCGCCTCTTCGGTCAAAAGCCGCGCCGCCCCTTGCACGCGGGCGGCCAGCGCATGCGCCTCGGCCAGCGTCGCGGCGGCGTCTTGCGACAGCCAGCCGAGGGATGACGCATGGCCCAGCTGCGCCGCCGTCTCGCGGTCTGGCGCGCCCGCGGCCAGCGCCACGGCCTGCCCCAGAAGCTCGATGTCCTGCATCCCGCCCGGTCCGTCCTTTACCGCCCATGTGCCCCCGGCCCGCCCCGCCGCCGCCAGCCGCGCGCGCATCTCGCTGGCCTCCCGGCGGACGGTGTCGGGCGCGGCCTTGTCCGTGATGACCGCGCAGCGCACCGCCTCGATCTCTTCGGCCAGCGCCGCGGGCCCGGCGACCACCCGCGCGCGGGTGAGCGCCATGTGCTCCCATGTCCAGGCCTCCTCGCGCTGGTAGGTGCGGAAGGCGGTGATCGAGGTCGCCACCGGCCCCTGCCGCCCCGAGGGGCGAAGGCGCATGTCGACCTCGTAGAGCTTGCCCGCCGCGGTCGGCGCGGACAGCGCGGTGATCAGCGTCTTGGTCGCCTTGGCATACCAGCCGCGCGGGTCCAGCGGACGACGCCCCTCGCTCATCTCGGCATCGGCGGGGTCGTAGATCACGAGAAGGTCGAGGTCCGAGCCCGCGCTCATCCGCCCCGAGCCAAGGCTGCCCATGCCCACGACCGCCCCGCCATGGCCCGGCGCGGGCCCGTGTCGCCCGGCGATCTCGGCGCAGACGGCGGGCCAGAGCGCACCGATCACGCCATGGGCAAGGTCGGTGTACTGCGCCTGCGCCTCGCCCGTGTCGATCAACCCGCGCAACTGGTGGACGCCGATGCGGAAATGCCAATCCTTCTGCCAGCGCCGGGCGAGGTCGAGCTGCTGCTCGTAATCGCGCCCCGAGAGCATCCCGGCCAACTCCCGCGTCAGCCCCTCGGCGCCCGGCCAGTCCGCGAAGAAGCGGCCGTCGAGCACCGCGTCCAGCACGCCGGAATGACGGCTCAGGTAGCGCGACAGCCCCGGTGCGGTGGCGCAGATATCGACGATCAGGTCGACCAGCGGCGGGTTTGCCTCGAACAGGGAAAACAGTTGAACGCCGGCGGGCAAGCCCTTGAGAAATCCGTCGAAATTCGAAAGCGCCTCTTCGGGTTTCGCGGCCGACTGGAAGCGGCGCAAAAGGTCGGGCTTCAGCCGCTCGAAGATCTCCTGCCCCCGCACCGAGCGCAGTGCCGGATAGCCCGGCCAGCGCGCCACGATCTCGGCCTGTGCGGGCGGGATCTCGGGCGCGCGGGGCTTTTCGCCCTTCACGGGCTGGAAGAAATCGCCGGTCAGCTGCTCGACGCGTCGAATGCGATCGGCCAGCCTTGCGCGGAAGGCGCGCGTATCCCCCTCGCCGCAGAGCCGGGCAAGGCGGTCAAACCCCTCGTCGGATTTCGGCAAGGCGTGGGTCTGCGCGTCGTCGATCATCTGCACGCGATGCTCGACCTCGCGGTGATGGGCGTAAAGCGCGGCCAGCTCCTCCGCAACATCCCCCTCCAGCCAGCCCGCTTGCGCCAGCGCCGCCAGCGCCTCGACCGTGCGCCGGGACCGGAGCGAGGGGTCGCGCCCGCCCGCCACAAGCTGCCGGGTCTGGGCGAAGAACTCGATCTCGCGGATGCCGCCCGCGCCGAGCTTCATGTTGTGACCTTCCAGTTTAAGGTCGCCGTGCAAGCCCTTGTGATCGCGTATCCTTTGGCGCATGTCCATCGTGTCCTGCACCATCGCGAAATCGAGGTGTCGCCGCCAGACGAAGGGTTTCATCGTGTCGAGAAAGCGCGCCCCCGCCGCAAGATCGCCCGCCGCAGGGCGCGCCTTGATATAGGCCGACCGCTCCCACGACCGCCCCTCGGCCTCGTAGTAGCGTTCGGCCGCCGTCATCGAGATGCAGACCGGCGTGACGCTCGCATCGGGCCGCAGGCGCAGGTCGGTGCGAAAGACGTACCCCTCGGCATTGGTGTCGCCAAGCGTCGCCGCAATCCGGCGGGTCGCCCGGATGAAGCCCGCGCGCGCCTCCATCGCGTCGCCCTCGTCGAAGCGGTCGTCGTCGAAGAGGCAGATCAGGTCGATGTCGGAGGAATAGTTCAGCTCC
>JAOARA010000031.1 GCA_025211115.1 Roseicyclus sp.
AGCCGGGGGTGGCACTTGTCGCATCGGCGAGGGTGACCGAGGGGCCTGCCGTCTGGCTCCAGGCATAGCTCAGCGTCTGGCTCGGGTCGGGGTCCGACGAGCCGCGGCCGTCCAGCGTCACCGAGGCCGCCGAGGCAACGCTCCGGTCCGCCCCGGCATCGGCCACGGGCGGACGGTTCGGCGGGGCGGTCACCGTGATGGTGACGGTGTCCATGGCGGTGGCATAGCCATCGCTCACGGTGACCTGCAGGGTGATCACCGCGTTCGGCGCGCCGGCCGCGAGGGTCGGCGCGAGGAAGCTCGGGGTGGCGCTTGTCGCTCCGGTCAGGGTGATGTCGGGCCCGGCGGTCTTGGTCCAGGAATAGGTCAGGCTCTGGCCCGGTTCGACATCGCGGCTGCCCGCGGCGGTCAGGCTGACCGGTGCGCCCGAGGCGACGGTCTGGTCGGGGCCGGCCTCGGCCACGGGCGGCTGGTTCCGGCTGGCATCGGTGGTGACGGCGACCGAGCTCAGGGAAGAATTCGTCTGTCCGTCATTGACCGTCAGCGAGAAGATCAGCATGCCGACCGCATCGGGTGCGATGAAGCTCGGGTCTTGTTGCGTGCTGGGAAAGCCCGTGACCGCAGTGCCACCGGTCTGCGACCACGCATAGGTCAGCGGATCGCCGTCGGCATCGCCCGAACCGGACCCGTCCAGCGAGACCGCCGCACCGGGGGCGACGGTCTGGGAGGGCCCGGCATCGGCCACCGGGGCGGTGTTGACTGCGACCTGGGTGCGGGTGTTGATCAGGACCGTGTCGGTCGCGCCCGACAGCGCCAGTTCGTAGCGGTAGCGGAGACCGTCGGTATAATCGGCCTCGAAAACGACGCCGATATAGTCGTCAGCCGCGATATCGCTGCTGTCGACGCCATTCTGGGAGATGATCACGACATTCGACAGGTTCCCGCAACCCGCGTTTATGCCGCTGGCGCTGATTGGAGGCACGCTAGGTCTGTAGGTGCCGATAAAGATATCCTGACCTCCGGCTATTTCTGTCACGGGTGAGGAGGCACCGGGTTTGAACCGAATCGTTGCGTCATTGGGTGCGGAGAACCAGGCCTCCCAGAGGCCCGGACAGTGATCCTCGACCCCGCCTGAGGGCAGAGCACCAAAGGTATATGTGATCGGGCTGCCGCCAAAGGCCTCAGCCCGTTCGGCCGCGCCGCCTGCCAGAAGCGCCAGCGCCATGGCGGTGATCCGTCCAAGTCTCCCGAACATCCCCGTCTCCCCAAGATGGTCCGGCGGACTGTGCCGCCTGATGCCAGCGCATCGGCGCTTTGCCCTCGTGGCTAGGGCCGGGCCGGGGGGCGATCTGTGCGCAAAGTCACAAAAGGCCGCGGCATGACGGGGGGCATGGAGCGGGTCTTGGTCCGGGATGGGTGCGCAGGGCCGCGGGACAGGTGCAACCATGGCCCGCTGGCACTGGCTCCGAGGGTCTGCAAACGACGCCGGGCAGGATCACTCCGGGGCCGAAGGCCGGGCACAGGCGGCTCCTGTCCCTGCTGGCCGGCATCTCGACGACGATCCACGCGCAGCCTGGCGACGCCTTCCGCGACGATGCGCCGAACGGTCCTTGCATGTTGTCGGTTAGGGTCACGCCAGGGTCTCGATCCATGTTGCAAACCTGACAACCCCGCCCGACGGCCTGATGGAGGCACGGCCCATACGCCTTGACAGCTTCCGGACCAGCCCGGCACAAACATGGCGCGGGCTATTTGCATCCGGACCGGCCGGCCTGGCTGGACCTTGTCGACCCCGTTCGACAGCGCAGGGCCCGCGTGTATGGCAGCGTCGAAGACCCGCCTTTTGTGAAGGTTGCGAGTGAAGGGAGGGGTGGGTTTGTCAGCATTGGACAAAACCGCCCGCACCGATGCGGCCGGGGACCGGCGCCAGATCACGGTCGTCTTCGTGGACATCGTCGGCTCCAGCACGCTGGCGAGCCGGACCGACCCCGAGGACATGGCCGAGTGGCTCGAAGCCTATTATGCCCGGACGCGGGCGGCGGTCGAACAGCATGGCGGCATCGTGACCGAATACCTCGGCGACGGGGTCATCGCCTGTTTCGGCCTTGAGCGCAGCGACGAACTCGCCGCTTCTCACGCCGTGACCTCGGCGCTGGAGCTGGTCAAGCCGCTTGCGCCTCCGCCCGGATTGCACGAGCCCGTGGCCCTTCGGGCCGGCATCGCCACCGGCGAGGTGGCGACACGCAGCCAGGCGGCACGCCGGGGCCTGCCGCGTGTCACCGGCGCGGTGACGATCCGGGCCTGTCGCATCCAGGAGGAAGGCGCGCCCGGAGAGGTGCTGATCGCCGAGGAAACCCGGCCGCTCCTGCGCGGGAGGTTCCGCACCCAGCCCCTTGGCCCGCGTGTCCTCAAGGGCTTCGGCACGGCGAGCGGGGTGTTCCGCGTGCTCGGCCCCGCCGAAGGTCCGACCCTGATCGAGCAGTCGGACTGGCCCTTCGTCGGGCGCAGCAAGGAGCTTTCACGGGTGCAGAACGCCGCGCGTCCCTGCCTCGTCGTCGGCGAGGCCGGCATCGGGAAATCGGCGCTGGCCGCGGAGGCCGCTCGGAACGGGGGCGCCGGCTGCTGGATCGCGGGCGACGGAGTTCACGCCGCCTCCAGCCATTTCCCGTTCCGTAGCTGGCTGGCCGAAATCCTGCGCCCGGAAGCCCCGTCGATGTCCGGGCTCGCAGCGGCGTTTCCGGGCCTCGGAACCGACGCGCTGATGGCACTCGCGATGGTGTCGGGCCTGCCCGAGGGGCAACGGCTGCTTGCGGAGAAGTCGACCCTCGCGCTCGAACCCATGATCACGAAAAGCCTGGTGCGCGCGATGGAACAGCGCACCGCACCCGGCAGCTGGATCGTGATCGAGGATCTGCACTGGTTCGACAACGCCTCTTTCGGCGTGGTCCGGGCGTTGCTGTCCGACCCTGCGACCGCATCGCGCCGGGTGCTTCTGACCAGCCGCGAAGATGCCAAGCTGGGCACCCATCTCGACGGTTTCGACATGTGCCGCGTCTCGCTCGGCCCACTGGGCGCGGCGGATGCCACCGCGATGCTTGCGGCCCTGACCGGCGATCCGCTGGACGATGCCGCGCAACGCACGCTGCTCGAGGCGGCGGGCGGTGTGCCGCTCTACATCGAGCAATTGCATCGGCACCGGGCCGCGGCGGGCCTGCGGCTGCCGCCGACGCTCATGGATCTCTTGTCCGAGCGGATCGACGCCAGCGGACCGGTCAAACCGATCCTGCAACAGGCCGCGATCCTCGGCCGCCGCTTCGACATGCCGCTGCTGGCCGGCATGGTCGGGGAGGCCGTCGATATCGAGGCGCTGCTGGCCCGCGTGGCCGAGTTGCGGATCGTCGAGAGGCTCAACGCGCAAGACTGGCGCTTTGCCCATGCCCTGCTGCACCGCGCCGCCTACCAGGGCATCCTGCGGCGCGCGCGCACCGCCTACCATGCCCGCGTCGCCGCCCTGCTGACCGACCGCTTTCCCGAGCGCGCCGCCGAGGAGCCTGCGCTGCTGGCCGAACACCATGCCCGTGCCGGGCAACATGCCCTTGCGATCACCCGGTATCTCGAGGCCGGCCAGTCCGCGATGTTGAAGGGCGCGCTTGCCGATGCGGAACGCCATGTCCGCATCGCGCTCGACCTCTGCCACGGCGCGCCGCCGAACCTCGACACGATCGACCTGGAGATCGCCGGCCAGACTGCGCTGGGATCGGTCCTCATGCAGTCGCAGGGCTTCACGGCGCCGCCCGTGCGCGAGGCCTTCGAGACGGTGCGCCGCCTTGCCGCCACGGTGGGCAACCCCAGCCATGCCAGCGCGCCGGCGCTGTTCGGCAGTTTCTCCCATGCGATCATCGTCGGCGACATGGACCAGTCCGAGGTCTTCTGCGATTTGCTGACGCGCATGGCGAGGGAGGCCGGGGAGACCGCCGCCGAAGGGGACAGGAGCGAGGTGCGGCTGGCCGCGCTGGCGGCCGAGAATTGCAAGGCCTTCTATGCCGGGGATTTCACCGCGCAATTCACCCGGATTGCCGCGATCCGCGAGACCTACGACCTGAACCGCCACCGGGCGATGATCCTGCATTACGGCATGGACATCTTCGCCGCCGCGCAGATGTTCGAACCGGTGGCACGGGCGATCTGCGGGCAAGGCGGGCAGGTGCGCACGCTGCTGGCCGAGACCGATGCCCACCAGCAGGCACTCAACCTGCCCGTCATGCAGCCCTATGCGCTGATCTGGGGCGCGGTGCCGCTGTTCTACATCGGCGCGCGAGACGATGCGCTGGCGCGGCTGCGCCGGGGGATCGCTGCCGCGAACCTGCAGGGCTCGGCCTTCTGGCAGATGATCGGCGAGGTCTGGCACGCCGTGATGTCGCGTGAGGCCGGACCGGACGGCGAGACGCTGACCACGATGCGCCGACAGATCGACATGCTGGCCGAAAGCGGGACCGGCATCGGCATGTCCTATTTCGAGGCCGTCCACGCCCGCGGCCTGTGCCGTGCCGGCGACCGCGATCGCGCATGGCGTCAATCGGCCGCCGCGGCCGAGGCCGGCAAGGCCTCGCGGCTCTTGTGCTGGCAGGCGGAAATCCTGCGCCTGCACGGTCTCAACTGCCGCGACGCCGGCAGGACGGCCGAGGCCGAGGCCGCCTTCGCAGAGGCCCTGAGCCTCGCCGAGGCGCAAGGTGCAGGCCTCTGGGCGCTGCGCGTTCTTCTGGACATGGACCGGCGCAGCCCTGCGCATGACGCGCGCCTGTCCACATTGGCGGGTCGGATCGGTGCCCCTGGCCCCGTGCCGGACCTCGACCGCGTCGATGACGTGCTGGGGGTGTCGTGAAGAAGACCACGACCGCCATCGCCGGGCTGCCGCTGTTCGAGGGGGTCGAGCCGGCCGAGATCGACCGGCTCGCACTCGACATGCGGCTGGTTTCGGTGGCCGCGGGACAAATGGTGTTCAGCCAGAATGACGAAAGCCGTTACGTCCTCTTCCTGCTGTCGGGGGCGCTGACGGCGGTCTACTGGACCGCCGATGGCCAAGAGATCGTCTTCACCCGTGCCGGGCATGGCGCCTGCTTCGGAGAATTGTCGGCGATCGACAACCAGCCGCGCTCGCTGGCCGTCGTCGCAAACACCGATGTCAGCCTGTTGCGGATCGAACAGGACAGCTTCCTGATGCTTGTTGACGAGATGCCGGTCCTGCGCCACCGGCTATTGTGCGACCTGGTCGCCCGGATCAGGTCGCTCACCCGGAAGACCCTCGAGCTGACCACGTTGACGGCCGAACAACGCGTCTGCGCCTACCTCACCCGGCTTGCGATCGAGACGGGGCACTTCCATCCCGGTGCCGTCATCGCCCCGGCCCCGACCCATGCCGAGATCGCCAGCACCATCGGTTGCAATCGGGAGGTGGTGAGCCGGACGATCTCGCGGCTGGTGCGGCGTCAGGCGATCCGCTCGGGGCGCCGACGGATCGAGCTTCTTGATCCCGCCACCCTGACCGCGGCACTCTGAGCGACCGGGCCGCAACACCCGCGGCACGAATGGGGGCGGCGCGCCCGAGCACGCCCGGCCCCACCGCCCGGTCGACAGATTCACCCGTGTTCCGACCGGGTTTCGGCCCCCGCCCTCGCCCGCAGGCCGGCCGCGGGGCCGTCAGGACGCCAACTGCTCGAACAGACGCGCGACCGCCTCGGCGCCGGGATCGGTGTTGCCATAGAGTTGTTCGGCGTTGATGTATGCCGCCCGCCCGGCCTTGGCCTTTCGGATATGGGCCGTCTGTGTCGCCCCTTCGCGTGCCGCGACGGCGGCCTGCGTCATGCCGCTCGCCTCCAACCGGTCGAGCGCCGGTTTCAGGGCATCGACCATGGTGCGGTCCCCCAGTTCGGCGCCGCCGATCTTCTGCATGCGGGCCAGCCCCTCCTTGAGGGCGGCGACCATGCTCAGGCCGCTGGAGGCCGCATCGCCCGCGGCGGTGAAGAAGATCGCCAGCAGCACGCCCGAAGACCCGCCCATCGTCTGCGACAGTTCCTGCCCGATGGCGCGGAACAATTGGGTATGATCGGCCAGCGGCAGCCTGTCGAGCGCCCCGATCAGGGCCCGCGCCGCGCCCGCAAGGGTGGAGCCGGTATCCCCATCGCCGGATTTCGCATCAAGCGCGTTCAGATCGGCCTCGGCCCGGATCAGCACCTCGCAGCAGCGGGTAATGAACTCGGCCGTCGGTTCATGCTCGGACGGGATCGGCTGGATCGGGCGCAGGCCGTCAGGCAGCTCCACGACGCGGACGGGCTTGATCGCCTTGCATCCGGGCCAAGCCGAAGGGCCGCAGGGCGCGCTGAGCCAGGCGTGATCCTCGGGGCTCAGGCGGTAAACCGAGACCGAGAAGCCGCGCATGTCGAGCGAGGTCATCATCGCCGCCGGGCCCACGATCAACTGCAACTGATGGCCGATCGCCGATTTCACCAGGTCATTGGCAAGGATCGACATTTCCAGCTCGGTCGCCCCGCCGAGGTTGTTCAGAAGCACGACATGCGATCCGGGTTCCATGACGGCGGCCAGCTTGGAAGTGACGGCGGCCATGGCCTGTTCGGCATTGTGGTAATCGATCTGCTGCACGCCCGCTTCGCCATGGATGCCAAGGCCCAGTTCCGCCTTTCCCGGCCCCACGCGGTGTTCCTTGGGCGAGCCGGGCACCGTGCAGGTGTCGAGCGACATGCCGATGGAGCTGGTCCCCCGGATCACCCGCTCCGCCGCTGCCGTGATATCCTCGAGCGAGGCGCCGCTTTCGGCCATGGCGCCTGCGATCTTGTGAACGAAGAGCGTCCCCGCCACCCCCCGCGACTGCGGCAGGTCGGGCAGCGCGATATCGTCATCGACGATCACCATGTTGACCTTGAGGCCGAAGGCCCGCGCGCGCTCGGCGGCCAGCCCGAAGTTCAGCCGGTCCCCGGTGTAGTTCTTCACGATCAGAAGGCAGCCCGCCGGGCCCGTCACGGCAAGGATGCCCGCCAGCACCGCATCGACCGACGGCGAGGCGAAGACATCGCCACAGACCGCCGCCGTCAGCATCCCCTGCCCCACGAAACCCGCATGGGCCGGTTCGTGGCCTGACCCGCCGCCCGAGACCAACGCAACGCGCGACTTGTCCCAATCGGTGCGCAGCACCACGCGGATATGCGGGTAGCCGTCGAGCCGCGCGAGGGTTCCGCCCGAGGTCTTGATCAACCCGTCGATCGCCTCGATGACGGTCGCGTCCTTGTCGTTGATGAATTGGGCCATGGTGTCCTCCCTCAGGCCAGTCGCGCGCCAGAGGCGTCGAAATAAAACGGGTTGTGCGGGCGAATGCGCAGGATGTCGCCGGATTTCAGCTCGGTATGCGCATCCGTCACGGTGACGATGTCATGGGACCGGAACCGCAGATGCAGGCGCGTCTGGTCGCCAAGATGCTCGACCCGCTGCACAAAGCTTTCCTCGCCCTCGCCCTGCACGATCATTTCGGGCCTGAGCCCGATGCTCACGGCCCGCCCAGGCGCGCCGCCGAAGACATCGGCGGGCAGCACGTTGATGCGCGGCTGGCCGAGGCGGCTGGCGGCATAGATGCTGACCGGGTTCTCGTAGATTTCGCGCGGGCTGCCGAACTGCACAAGCTTGCCCCGGTCCAGAACACCCACATGGGTGGCCATGGTCATCGCCTCGATCTGGTCATGGGTGACGTAAAGCAGCGTCGCACCCCGTTCGGCCTGGATCGATTTCAGCTCGATCCGCAGATCGGCCCGCAGCTTGGCGTCGAGCGAACTGAGCGGTTCATCCATCAGGAAGACCGCCGGATTGCGCACCAGGGCGCGCCCGATGGACACGCGCTGCATCTCGCCCCCGGACAAGGCCGTCGCCTTGTTGTCGAGCTTGTGGGCGATCTGCAGCACCTCGGCGATCTGGGCCACCTTGCGTTCGATCTCGGGCTGGGGGGTCTTCAGGATCGGGGATTTCAGCGGAAACTCGAGGTTCTGGCGCACCGTCAGATGCGGGTAGAGCGAGTATTGCTGGAACACCATCGCCACGTTGCGCTGCGCAGGTGTCAGCCCCGCCATGTCGCGCCCGTCGATCTGCACGCCGCCCCGGTCCGGCGTGTCGAGGCCCGAGACCATGCGCAACAGGGTCGTCTTGCCCGCCCCCGTCGGCCCCAGAAGCACGACGAAGGACCCGTCGGGCACCGTCATCGTGACATCATCCAGCGCAACGGTCGCGCCGAAGGTCTTGGTGATGCCGGTCAGTCGAACCTCAGCCATGGGCAAGCACCCCCGCATTGGCATGGCTGCGCAGGGCGTGGCCATGGGTGTTCTCGAACAGGGTGATGGTGCGCGCATCGAAGGACAGGCCGGTGGTCTGCCCGGCCGACACGGCCTCGCTGCTGGGAATGCGCGCCTTGAGCACACCGTTCGGCGTGTCCAGCGTCACGATCCGCGTCGTGCCGAGATATTCGCTGGCCACGATCCGCCCGCGATAGGGGGCGGCATCGTCGAGCTTCACATGCTCGGGCCGAACGCCGAGCGTCAGTTTCCCGCTCGCGCCGTCGATGGCTTCGGGAACCTTCACCGCGATGCCGTTCAGCCGCACCTCGTCATGGCCCGCGCCGATCATGCCGTCGAACTCGAGGAAGTTCATCGGCGGCGATCCGATGAACTGGGCCACGAACCTGGTCGCGGGCCAATCGTAGATGTCCTGCGGCACGCCGAATTGCTCGACAACGCCGTGGTTCATCACCGCGATCTTGTCGCCCATCTGCATCGCCTCGAGCTGGTCATGGGTGACGTAGACGGTCGTCGCCTCCATCCGGTCATGGAGCGCGCGCAATTCCTCGGCCATGTGCTCGCGGAATTCCGCATCCAGCGCGCCCAGCGGCTCGTCCATGAAAAAGGCCTTGGGCTGGCGGACGATGGCCCGCCCCAGCGCCACGCGCTGACGGTCGCCGCCCGACAGGCCGCCCACCGGCCGGTCGAGGATGTCGGCGATCCCCAGGATCTCGGCCACCTCGCCCACCTTTTCGCGGACCCGCGCCTTGGGCATCCCCTGGCTCTTCAGCGGATAGCTGATGTTCCCGCGCACCGTCATGTGCGGGTAGAGCGCGAACATCTGGAAGACGAAGGCGATGTCGCGCTGGCTGGCGCGTTTCTGGCTCACCTCCTCGCCGTCGATGTAGATGCGTCCCGACGTGGGCAGCTCCAGCCCCGCCATCATGCGCAGCGTGGTGGTCTTGCCGCAGCCCGAGGGCCCCAGGAGCATGAAGAATTCGCCATCCTCGATGGTGAAGGTCGAATTCTGCACCGCCGTAAAGGCCCCGAATTCCTTGCGAAGGTTCTCGATACGAATCTGGGCCATGAGCTACTCCGGGAAATGGCTGACGATGATGAACATCACCGTGCCCGTCAGCGTGACGATGAAGGAATAGCTGTAGGCGATCAGCAGCCAGGGCTGCATCAGCATCACCACGCCCAGCGCGATCAGGATCGAAGCCAGCATTTCCCACGGCCCCCGGCGGAACCGCATCAATCCGGTCAGGAAACCCCTCATTTGCGCACCGCCCCGAATGTGATCCCGCGCAGCAGGTGCTTGCGCAGAAGGATCGTGAAGACCATGACCGGCACGAGGAAGATCGTGGCCCCGGCCGCGACGGCGGGCCAGTCCTGCCCGGTCACGCCGATTATCGTCGGAATGAAGGGCGGCGCCGTCTGGGCATTGCCCGAGGTCAGCAGAACGGCAAAGGCGTATTCGTTCCAAGCGAAGATCAGGCAGAAGATCGCGGTCGAGGCGATGCCGGTCGCGGCCTGCGGCAGGACGACCTTGTAGAAGGCCTGGAACCGCGTGTAGCCGTCGATCAGCGCCGCTTCCTCGTATTCGCGGGGGATCTCGTCGATGAAGCCCTTGAGCAGCCAGACCGAGAGCGACAGGTTCACCGCCGTATAAAGCAGGATCATGCCCGCATGGGTATCGCTCAGGCCCAGCCCCCGGAACATCAAGAAGATCGGGATCGCCACGGCGATGGGCGGCATCATCCGCGTGCTGAGAATGAAGAACAGCAGGTCATCCTTGAGCGGGATGCGGAAGCGGCTGAAGGCATAGGCCGCGAGCGTGCCGAGGAACACCGACAAAAAGGTCGAGCCGAAGCCGATGATCACCGAGTTCATGAACCGCTCGCCGAAGCGCGACGGTCCGACGATGGCCATGCCGCGCTCATGGACGATCTCGTCATACCATGTTTCGGGCGGATTGGCCTCCAGCGCCTCGGCGCTCTGGCGCGTCTGGGTGGTGAACAGGTTGACATACCCCCCCAGCGTGAACTCGGAAAACACCTCGGGCGGATAGGCGATGGCGTCGTTTTGCGACTTGAAGCTGGTCGAGATGATCCACAACAGCGGCAGGATCGTGATGATCCCGTAGGCCGCGACCAGCAGGCCCGCGATCCATTTCTGGGGCTTGGAGGGTTCGGTGACGGAATAGCTCATCTCAGCGTTCCTTCACCTTGTTGAGCGCCTTGACGTAGATCGAGGCGAGGCCGAAGACCGTGACGAACAGGATCACCGCATAGGCCGAGGCATAGCCGGTGCGCCACCGCTCGAAGGCCTCGCGCTTGAGGTCGATGGCGGTCAGCGTGGTGGTATTGCCGGGCCCGCCACCGGTCAGCTGCACGACAAGGTCGAACATCTTGAAATTCTCGATGCCGCGGAACAGCACCGCCAGCATCAGGAAGGGCAGCACCATCGGCACGGTGATCGTCCAGAACTGCCGCCAGGCACTCGCACGGTCGCATTCGGCGGCCTCGTAAATGCTGTCGGGGATCGACCGCAGCCCGGCCAGGCAGATGAGCATGACGAAGGGCGTCCACATCCAGGTGTCCACGATGACGATGGACCACGGCGCCAGCGCCACATCCCCGATCATCGAGAAACTGTCGGGCGCGGCCCCGGTAAGGTAGCCCACCACCGTGTTGAAAAGGCCGATCTGCGGTTGGTAGAGAAAGGTCCAGAAATTGCCCACGACAGCCGGGCTCAGCATCATCGGCAACACGATGATCGTGGTCCACAGGTCGTTGCCCTTGAACTTGCGGTTGATCAGCCAGGCCAGCGCGAAGCCGATCAGCACCTGCAACACGATGGTCCAGATCAGGAAATGCGCCGTCGCCTGCATCGTGGCCCAGACATCAGGATCGCTCAGGATGCGCTGGTAATTCCGAAGCCCCACCCACTCGACATCGGCATTGGGCCGGTTCACGCGGTAGTTGGTGAAGCTCAGCCGGATCGTCCAGATCAGCGGAAAGATGTTGATCGCAAGCAGCAGGAAGATCGTCGGCGCCACGAAGATCCAGGCGATCGTGCGATCCGATAGGCCGCGGATGGTGCGGGCCACCCCGGAAGGCGTCGCCCCTGCAAGGCGATCTGATGGGCTGTCGGGCATCGGTAGGGTCCAGTTCGGATGGTCGCATGGGCCCCGCCGGTCCACGGCCATGGGCCGCGATCAAGGCGGGAAATCTGGTCGGGATGCGGCGCCAACGGCACCGCACCCCGCCCATCCGTGAGTGTCAGCGGAGTCCTTCGTCCTCGAAGATCTCTTCCCAGTCGGCGACAAGACCGTCCAGGGCCTCCTGCGCGGTGCCGCTGCCGGCGATCACGTAGGTGTGGACACGGTCCTGCATCGCCAGCAGCAGGTCGGCATAGGCCGGTTCCGCCCAGAAATCCTTCACGATGGCCATGCTGTCGAGGAAGGTCTGCGCGTAAGGCTGGCTGGAGGCAAAGCCCGGATCCTCGACCACGGCGCGCAGCGCCGAATAGCCGCCCATTTCCCACCAGCGCGCCTGCACCTCGGGCTGGGCGAACCAGGCGATGTATTCCAGCGCCGCATCGACATTGTCGGAATAGGACACGACCGAGATCCCCTGCCCGCCAAGCTGGGCGAATTGGCCTGCGGGGCCTGCGGGATTCGGGAAATAGCCCGACCGGTCACCGCCCACGTTCGGGTCCGCGTTCACGCCGGGCCAGATGAAGGCGAAGTTCATTTGCATCGCCACCTGCCCCGAGCGGTAGGCGTCGATGTTTTCCGACATGTACCAGTTCGACGATCCCGGCGGCGTGCAGCACTCGTAGAGCGACCGGTAGAATTCGAGGCCCGCGACCGCGCCTTCGGAGTTCACGAAGCCGTCGAGGTCATAGGGGCTGTCGGGATTGCCGTATTCGAAACCGTAGTTGTAGAGCGCATTGGTGACGCCCATCGTGATGCCTTCGGACCCGCGCTCGGTGTAGATCGCGGCACCGTAGACCGTGGTTCCGTCGATCTCGCGGCCCTGGAAGAACTCGGCGATGTCGCGCAACTCCTCCAGCGTGTTCGACACGTAGAGCGCGCGGCCATAGGTGGCCTGGAATTCCTCCTGCAGCTCGGGACGCTCGAACCAGTCGCGGCGGTAGGTCCAGCCGACCACGTCGCCGAAGGCGGGCAGCGCCCAGTAGTTCGGCGTGCCCTTGGGCCATTCCGAATAGCCGGTCACGGTCGCGGGGATGAAATCATCCATCGTGATGCCCTGGGCATCAAAGAACTCGTTGAGCTGGATGTAGTGACCCGCCTCGGCCGAGCCGCCGATCCACTGGCTGTCGCCGATCATCAGGTCGCAGAGCTGACCGCCCGAGTTCAGCTCGTTCAGCATCCGGTCAGCGAAATTCGGCCATGGCACGAATTCGAAGGCCATCGTGTAGCCGGACTCCGCTTCGAAATCGCGCGACAGTTCCACCAGCGCGTTCGCCGGGTCCCACGCGGCCCAGCACAGGGTCAGGTCTTGGGCCGCCGCAGACGTTGCCACGGAGCCCGCGATCAGCGCCGATGCGGCCGCTGTCACCAGATATTTCGTCTTCATTCTGACATCCTCCCAGAACGCAGCCACGGCCCTCCTGCCGCGCCTCGTCTGGCAACAATCGTTAAATGAGGTGCGCACCTCATTTCAACAAATTTCTGAGGCACGCACCTCAAAATCCTTGCCCATTCACGGGGAACGGGTCATAAACTGTCGGAATTGCAGCCAAAACCCGGACAGACCCCGCGATGAGGCCGACCACCAGAGATCTTGCCAAGGCCGCAGGCGTCAGCCTTGCGACGGTGGATCGCGTGCTCAACGGCCGGGCGGGCGTGCGCAAGAAGACCGTAGATGCGGTCAATGACGCGATCCGGCGAATCGGATTCGAGCGCAACCAGGTCGCCGCGACACTGGCCCGCCAGCGCGGCTATCGCTTCGGCTTTGCCCTTCCCCGCTCGGGCGGCGAATTCATGGAAGAGATCCTCGATCGCATCCGCGAATTCGACAAGGCCGGGCGCGCCGAGATGGTCGAAGCCAGGGTGATACCCCTCGACGACCAAGACCCCCATCGCGCAGCCCGGACCCTGTCGCGCCTCTCGGCCGAGGATCTCGACGGACTGGCCATCATGGCCCCCGAGACCCCGCAGATCCGCGACGCCATACAACGGATGCGCGAGCGCGGTATCCAGACCGTTCCCTTCGTGTCCAACCAGCAGGAAGACGGCTTCGTCGGGATCGACAACCGCGCGGCCGGTGCCACGGCCGGTCGGCTCATGGGGCGCTTTCTCGGGCCGGTTCGGGGGTCCATCGTGGCCCTGACGGAAACGACGCAGTCCCGCGACAGCCTGGAGCGCCGGCTCGGCTTCGACAGCGTGATCAACCACGAGTATCCGGGGCTGCGGATACTGCCCACCCTTGAAACCCATGGCGACCCCGGCCGGACCGAGCATGTCCTGCGCAATGTGCTTGCCGCGCATGACGACATCGTCGGCCTCTACCTCATGGGCGCAGAGGCCCACACGCCCATCGACATCGCGCGTCATCTTCAGGCGACCGAGAACCGCGTCACCATCGCCCACGAGCGCACGCCCTCGACCGAAGCGGCCCTTCGCCACGGCGACATCGCGGCGGTGATCCACCAGGACCCCGGACACCTCGTTCGGAGCGCGGTGCGCATTCTGCGGGCGAAATGCGAGAACCGCGCGATCCTCGCGTCACAGGAACGGATCAGGATCGAGATATTGATCGCCGAGAACCTGTAACCGGCAAGATCGCGGCCCCGTGCGGGATAACGAAGGAAGCGGTGCGCTTCGACTGAAGCCCCCGACCGCGGTGTGCGTTCACTTGGCCCGAAGGGCGGTAGCGCTGAAAGTGGAAGTGGCGCACCGGGGAGGATTCGAACCCCCGACCCCTTGATTCGTAGTCAAGTACTCTATCCAACTGAGCTACCGGTGCGTAGGGGCGGGGTTTAGCGTCGGCTTCCGGGGCTTGCAAGCGGAAAACCTGCACGATCAGGCAGCAATTCCATCGGGCAGCGTGATCCGGAAGATCGTGCCCTCCGCACCGGTGCCCGCCAGCTCAAGCCGCCCGCCGTGACCGCGCACCAGCTCGGCGCAGATCGCAAGGCCAAGCCCCGTGCCGCCCTTGCGCGCGCCGCCGTGAAACGGCTTGAACAGGTGGTCGAGCGCCTTTTTCGGAAGCCCCGGCCCGCTGTCGCAGACCTCGATGGTCCAGCCCTCGGCGGCGTCGCGTCCCGCGATGCGGATGCGCCCGGCCCCGCCCGAGGACATGATCGCCTGCCGGGCATTGCGCACGAGGTTGGACAGCACCCTGTGCAGCTGCTCGGGATCGGCACGCAGGATGATGTCGGCGGGCACGTCGCACAGGTAGTCGATCCGCGCCCCTTCGCCCGCCAGCCGGTCGTTCTCGATCACGTCCTCGACCAGCGCCCGCAAGCCGATCCGGTCCAACTTGGGCGCCGGCTCCTCGGCCCGGCCGAAGGCCAGCGTCGCCTCGGTCAGGTTGATCGCCCGGTTGAGCGAGGCCAGCAGCTTGGGCGCGATGCGCTTGACGGTCGGGTCTTCCGAGGTCTCGAGCCGGTCGGCGACCAGCGTCGCCACCGACAGCATGTTGCGCAGGTCGTGGCTGATCTTGGCCACCGCCTCGCCCAGCTTGGCCAGGCGTTCGCGCTGCTTCAGCGCGCCGGTCAGCTCGGTCTGCAGGGCCTGCAGCGCGTCCTCGGCCGCGCGCAGCTCTTTCACCCGGCCCTGCGGCGTGATGATGCGCGCCGCATCCTGCGGAGCTTCGGCGTAATCGGTCATGCTGCGCACGACGCGCTGGATCGGCTGCACCATCAACCGCCGGACCGCCACGAACAGCAGGATCGCGGTGGAGATGGAGATCACCGCCGACAAGGCCAGGATGCGCAGCCCGTAGTCGATCATCGCCATGCGCAACGGCTCGGTCGGCATGGTGACCTCGATCAGCAGTCCCGCCTCGCGCACCGGTTCGCCGATCACGCGGATCACCTGCGGCTCGGGGTTGGCCAGCCGCGCCAGCGCATCCCCCATCAGGCCCAGCGCGGTGGCGTCGCGCAGGTCGAAGCTGGCGGCGACCCTCGGCATCTCCTCGGTCGACAGGATCAGCTGCCGCACCGCGTCGCGTCTGAGCACGACGTTCAGAACCTCGGCATTTTCCAGCAGTTCCGCCTCGAGCGCGTCGTCGATCATCCCCTCGGTCGCCAGCAGCGCGAGCGAGGCGATCTGCGCCCGCTCGAGACGCGCCAGCAGGTAATCCTCGCGGAAGCGCGCGATGGACGGCAGGAAGATGAAGACCTCGGCCAGCATCACGAAGATGACGGTGAGGATCAGAAAGCGCCCTGAAAGTGTGTTGGCCACGCGGTCCCTGCCTGCCCCATCGTTACGGCAACCGCTGCACGAGACGCACGATCCGCTTCACCAGCGGGCTTTCGAACAGCTTGGGAGAGAAATAGGCCCCCGCGGCGCGTTTGTTAATCTCTCCCAGCGTGGGATACGGCGAAATCATGCCGGCCACGGCCGACATCTTGAGCCCGTTGGCGATGGCCAGCGCCCAGACCTGGATCAATTCGCCCGCCTGCGGGCCGACGATGGTGGCCCCCACGGGCCGCCCCTTGACCACCATCACCTTGGCGAAACCGCGGTCCTGCCCCGTGGCGATGGCGCGGTCGTTGTGGTCGAACCCCGCCCGCGCCACGAAGAGCTTGTCACCGTGAGCCTTGCGCGCCTCCGCCTCGGTCAGGCCGACCTGCGCCAGCTCGGGGTCGGTATAGGTCACCCATGGCACATGATCGCTGCGCACCTTCACGGGCAGCCCGAAGAGCATGGGGCGAATGATCTGCCCGGCATGGTAGCCCGCGACATGGGTGAACTGCAGCCCGCCCGCGACATCGCCGATGGCATAGACGCGCCTGTTGGTCGTGCGCATCCCCTTGTCGACGGTCACGCCCTTGCGGTCGTAGCCCACATGCGCCGCCTCGAGGTTCAGTGTGTCGACGTTAGGCTGACGCCCCACGGCGACCAGAAGATGCGTGCCCTCGAAGGATGCGCCGCCCTCGGTCTCGACCCGGATGGCGCCCTCGGTCCCCGAAACGGCAGTCACCTGTGCGCCCTCGACGATCTCGATGCCCTCGCCCCGCAGCCGCTCCAGGACCACCGCCGCGGCCTCGGGGTCGTCGCGGCCCAGCGCCTTGGCCCCCTCCAGCACCGTCACCCGACAACCGAGGCGGCGATGCGCCTGCGCCATCTCCATCCCGATGGGGCCACCGCCGATGATCAGCAGGTGACCGGGGCGGTCGCGCAGGTCGAAGATCGTCTCGTTGGTGTGATGCGGCACCTCCGCCAACCCCGGAATGGGCGGCACGAAGGGGCGCGAGCCGGTGGCGATGACGAAGCGGCGCGCGGTGATGCGGTGCGGCCCGGCCTCGACCTCTGTCTCCGAGACGAAACGCGCGGTCTCGCGGATGACATGCACGCCCAGCCCCTCGAACCGCTCCTGGCTGTCGACGGGGGCGATGTGGTCGATCACGGCGCGGACATGATCCTTGGCCTTGCCGAAATCGGGGGCGGGGTCATGCCCCGCGGTGCCGAAGGCCCCCTGCCCCGTCGCATGCGCCT
>JAOARA010000032.1 GCA_025211115.1 Roseicyclus sp.
CCCCATAACCGCCACATGGAAAACGCCCCCCCGCCCGAGGTCTTCTCGGCCCTCGCCGCTCCCGCCACCTGGATCACCGCCGCGGGGATCCTGTTCCTCCTTCTGTGCTCGGGGTTCTTCTCGGGCTCGGAGACCGCGCTGACGGCCGCCACCCGCGGCAAGCTGCGCTCGATGGTCGACCGGGGCGAACACGCGTCGGGCGCGGACCGCGCGCTGGCGCTGAAGGAAGACAACGAGCGGCTGATCGGCGGCATCTTGCTGGGCAACAACCTGGTGAACATCCTCGCCACCTCGCTGGCGACCGCGCTTCTGACCACGATCCTCGGCGAAGGCGGGGTGGCCATCGCCACGCTGGTGATGACCGCCCTTGTCCTGATCTTCGCCGAGGTTCTGCCCAAGACCTACGCGATCAACGATCCCGAACGCACCGCGGCGCGCATCGCGCGGCCCGTGGGCCTCGTGGTGTCGGTCATGGCCCCCGTGGTCTCGGTCGTGCGCCTGCTTGTCCGCGGCGTGCTGCGCCTGTTCGGCGTGCGGATCGACGCCAGCGCCAACATGGTCTCGGTCCATGAAGAGATCATGGGCGCGCTCTCGCTCGGCCATTCCGAGGGCACCGTGGAAAAGGAACAGCGCGACCGGCTCTTGGGCGCGCTCGACCTGCACGAGCGCACGGTCGAGGAGATCATGCTCCACCGCTCGGGCATCGAGATGATCGACGCCGAGGCCGACCCGGAGGCGATCCTGAGCCAGGCCTTGCAATCGCCCCACACCCGCCTGCCCGTCTACAAGGGCGAGCAGGAGAACATCATCGGCCTTGTCCACGCCAAGGACCTGCTGCGCGCCATCGACCGGCTGACGCGCGGCGAGAACGCGCCGGGGATCGAGGGTTTCAAGATCACCGATATCGCCACCAAGCCCTATTTCATCCCCGAGACCACGACGCTCGACGACCAGCTGCGCCAGTTCCTCAAGCGGCACACGCATTTCGCGCTGGTGGTGGATGAATACGGCGCGCTGCGCGGGCTGATCACGCTCGAGGACATCCTCGAGGAGATCGTGGGCGAGATCACGGACGAGTTCGACACGCCCGAAGCGCCGCTGCTCGCCCCCGGCCCGGATGGCAATTACCTGATCGACGGCGCGATGACGATCCGCGACTTCAACCGCGCGACCGACCTCACGCTTCCCGACGAAGAGGCCAACACCGTCGCGGGCCTCGTCATCCACGAGGCGCAGTCGATCCCCGTGGTCGGCCAGTGCTTCAGCTTCCACGGCTTCCGCTTCGAGGTGGCCGAGCGCGAGAAGAACCGCCTGACGCGGCTCAAGGTGCGGAAACTCGGCTGACCGCCCGTCGCAGCCGCTCGAGGTCCGGGCGGTGCGTGATCTGCGCCTGCGCCCGCGCCATGTGATCGGCCGCCGCCTGCCTGGCGGCCTCGGCCATGGCGTCATCGCCCACGCGCCCGATCGCGGTAAAGGCATGGGCCAGCGCGACATGCACCTCGACCGCGTCCCCCGCGCAGCGCGCGATGGGGGCAAAGCTCGCCTCGAACAGCGCGTCGAGCGACATGGGTTCGATCCAGACCCTGTCCTGCCGCGGGGCGTCCAGCTCGGGCGCGACCCGCGCCTCGCCGATGACATGCGAGAGGCGGTGGATGATGTCGATGGCCGTGCCGGGGTCGTTCACGCCGGGCGAGAGCGCACGGGTGGCCACCTCGGCCAGCACGGTCACGCCGAAGACCGGGTCCATCTCGAAGCTGCGCACGTCGTCGATGGGAATCGCCGCGCGCAACCGGCCCATCGCCTCCTTGCCGGGCGCGCGGTCGCCCGCGATGCGGGCCATCACGTCGCCGCGCTGCAGGTAGCGGCCCGCGGGGGCGAGCACGTAGATTTGTGCGTCGAGCTTTTTCGCCTCGGATTGCAGGGCCTCCTCGAAGATCTGCTGGACATAGCCCGCGCGGGTCGCGCGCAGGTCGGTGCCCTCCTCGGGGATGGTCACCTCGGCGGTCAGGGTCTGCGCCCCCTGTGACGGAAAGCGCGCGGCCTCGCGCACCGCGGTCGCGGCGCGGCGTTCCAGCTGCCGGGCGGTCAGGGTCAGGCTGCCGTAGCCCTCCAGATGCAGGATCCAGCGGATGATCGACCAGATGATCGCGGCGACCACGAGCAGCGTGGTGAAGAACAGCACCACCAGCTCGCTTTCGCCGAAGACATCGGCCGCGCGCAGGATGATGGCGATCAGCGCGTAGAGATAGGCGCCGAGGAAGGTCGCCAGCACCGAATGTGTCAACGTATCCTCGCGCAGAAGGATATGGCTGCGCGGGGTCCATTGCCCCTCGGCCCGCGAGAAGCCCGTCACCATGATCGTGAGCGAGAAGGTCACCACCGCCAGCATGGACGACGCGATCACTTGCAGGATCGTGTCGACCGAGCGCGCGCCGATCAGGTCGCCGGCCCCGTCGGGGATCAGCGGACCGATCACCGCGGCAAGGCCAAGCGCCGCCATGTTCAGCACGGCGAAGAGGATCACGCGGACATGGATGCGCCGGGACTGCTGGCGCAGCCAGCGCAGGATCGAGCGGAACATGCGGCCCCTTTCCGACCTGCGACACGGAATGTCGCCTTTGGGCTTGTCGCCGCGGGCAGCGCGCCGCAAGCCTGCGCGGACAAGGCTAACGGAGGCGTCCCATGAAAACCACCACCCGCGTCTGCATCATCGGCGGCGGCGTCGTCGGCGCGTCCGTCGCCTATCACCTGACCAAGCTGGGCTGGTCGGACGTGATGCTGCTGGAACGCTCGGAGCTGACCTCCGGCTCGACATGGCATGCGGCGGGCGGGTTTCACACGCTGAACGGCGACACCAACATGGCAGCCCTTCAGGGCTACACCATCCGCCTCTACCGCGAGCTGGAGGAGCTGACGGGCATGTCCTGCGGGCTGCACCACGTCGGCGGCGTGACGCTGGCCGACACGCCCGAGCGGCTCGACATGCTGAAAGCCGAACGCGCGAAGCACCGCTTCATGGGGCTTGAGACCGAGATCATCGGCCCCGAGGAGATCAAGGCCCTTGCCCCGATCACCAATGGCGAGGGAGTCCTC
>JAOARA010000265.1 GCA_025211115.1 Roseicyclus sp.
GCCGAGCGCGGCTCGTCCGGCCACCTCAACATCATCTACTGGCAGGCGCCCTCGACGCTGAACCCGTATCTCTCGGGCGGCACCAAGGAAGTCGAGTCCGCCTCGCTCATCCTCGAGTCGCTGGCGCGCTTCGACGACACCGGCACCATGGTGCCGTGGCTGGCCGAGTCGATCCCGACGGTCGAGAACGGCGGCGTGTCCGAGGACCTGACCTCGATCACCTGGACCATCGCCGAGGGCGTGACCTGGTCGGACGGCACCGCGCTGACGCCCGCCGATTTCGTCTTCACCTGGGAATACTGCACCCACCCCGAAGGCGGCTGCGCGCAGGCGAGCTACTTCGACGGCGTGACCTCGGTCGAGGCCGTGGATGACCGCACCGTGCGCGTCAACTTCGCCAACCCGACCCCCTTCCCCTACACCGCCTTCGTCGGCTCGGAGAGCCCGGTCCTGCAGGCCGCGCAATTCGCAGACTGCCTCGGCGCGCGCGCACCCGAATGCACGGATGCCAACTTCGGCCCGATCGGCACCGGTCCCTTCGTGGTGGACGAATTCCGCCCGAACGACGTGATCGAACTGTCGGCGAACACGAACTTCCGCTTCCCCGACCGTCCCTATTTCGCAACCGTGACCTTCAAGGGCGGCGGCGATGCAACGGCGGCGGCGCGCTCGGTCTGCGAAACCGGCGAGTTCGACTACGCCTGGAACCTGCAGATCGACCCGACGATCCTCGCCGACATGGAAGCACAGGGCAACTGCTCGGTCGTGACCGCCTTCGGCACCTCGGTCGAGCGTCTGCACCTGAACCAGACCAACCCCGACCCGGCCCTGGGCGACATCCGCTCCACCGCCGAGGCCGGTCCGCACCCGTTCCTGACCAACCCGGTGATCGGCCAGGCCATGTCCATGGCCATCGACCGCGCGCTGCTGGTCGAGATCGGCTACGGCGCAGGCGGCCAGCCGACCTGTAACGTTCTGCCCGCACCCGAGCTCTATGCCTCGACCGCCAACGACGCCTGCCTGACGCAGGACATCGCCGGCGCGAACGCACTGCTCGACGAGGCCGGTATCGTCGACACCGACGGCGACGGCATCCGCGAGTACGAAGGCACGCCGATCAGCGTTCTCTACCAGACCTCGACCAATGCCGTCCGTCAGGACACGCAGGCGCTGGTGAAGGAGTGGTGGAGCCAGATCGGCATCGACACCGAGCTGCGCAACATCGACGCGTCGGTCTTCTTCGGCGGTGACCCGGCTTCGCCCGACACCTTCCAGAAGTTCTATGCCGACATCGAGATGTACACCAACAACTTCGCCGGTGTGGACCCGCAGGCCTACATGGCCAACTGGGCGTGCGACGAATGGCCGGGGCCGGACAGCCAGTGGCAGGGTTCCAACATCCAGCGTTTCTGCTCGGAAGAGTATGACGCCCTGATCGAGGAAATGGCCGGCACCGCCGACCTCGAGCGCCGCGGCGAGATCGCCCGGATGCAGAACGACATGCTCGTTCAGTCCTACTCGATCATCCCGCTGATCCACCGCGGCGGCGTCTCGGCGCATGCCTCCTCGATCGAGGGCATCCGCATGTCCGACTGGGACAGCGAGCTGTGGAACATCATGGACTGGCGTCGCGCTGAGTAAGCGTCACCCCTGAACACCGGCCCGCGCCGTGCCCATGGCGCGGGCCATTTATCGAAACCGAAACTTCTGACCCGAGGCGTTGGCCCATGCTGACCTACACGATCCGTCGCCTGATCCTTGCGATCCCGACGCTTCTGTTCATCAGTTTCATCATCTTCCTGATCGTGAAGCTTTCGCCGTCCGACCCGACGGCGGGCCTTCCGCTGACGATCCCGCCGGAGGTGCGCGAGCAGATCCGCGAAAGCCTGGGCGTGAACGATCCGGTGCTGATCCAGTATTTCAAATGGCTCAAGCTGATGATCTGGGACGAGCCGCTGCACCTGATCGACGGGTGGCTGGGCACCTCTCTTGCCCCCGCCGATGGCGCGCGGATCATCTCCTACCAGACGCGCAGCCCGGTGATGGACCTGATCGTCCAGCGCATGCCGCAGACGCTGTGGGTGGTGGGCACCTCCTATATCGTGGGCATCCTGATCGCGCTGCCGCTGGGGATCATCTCGGCCTACAAGCAATACTCGGTCTTCGACCAGGTCGGCACCTTCGTGTCGATGGTCGGCTTCTCGGTCCCGACCTTCTTCACCGGCGTCCTCTTCATCGTGATCTTCGCCGTCCACCTCGGCTGGTTCCCGTCGGTCTATGACACCACCCACGAGGTCACGGATTGGGACAGCTTCATCGTGCAGGTGAAGCAGATCATCATGCCGGTGATGGTGCTGGGCCTCTACAACGCGAGCCAGATCAGCCGCTACATGCGCGCCTCGATGCTCGACAACCTGAACCAGGATTACGTCCGCACCGCCCGCGCCAAGGGTCTTGGCGAGCAGGTCGTCGTGCTGGTCCATGTCCTGCGCAACTCGATGATCCCGGTGATCACCGTGATCGCGCTGAACATCCCCGCCGTCTTCGGCGGCGCGATCATCACCGAACAGGTGTTCAAGGTGAACGGGATCGGCCAGCTTCTGATCATCGCCATCCAGGGTGGCGACGTGCCCGTGGTGCAGACCGTGAGCGTGATCTTCGCGGTCCTGATCGTGCTCTTCAACCTTCTTGCCGACGTGCTCTACGGCGTGCTCGACCCGAGGATCCGCTATGACTGACAGTGCCGACCGCCCGAACCAGCCGCTTCAGACGGCCGGCGCGACGCCCGCGGGTGCCGCCCCGGTGATGGAGTTCGAGACCTATCGCGCCCCCCGCAACCAGTGGTGGGATGTCTGGGACCAGTTCAAGACGCACAAGGGTGCGCTCTTCGGGCTGGGCTTCTTCATCTTCGCCATCCTCTTCGTCACCATCGGCCCGCTGGTCTGGACGATCGACCCCCAGCAACCCTTTGCAGGGCCGCGCAACTCGGACCCGACCTGGGCGCACCCGATGGGCACGGACCAGCTTGGCCGCGACACGATGGCCCGGATGATGGCGGGCGGTCAGATCTCCATCGCCGTGGGCATGGTGGCGATGCTGCTCGCGCTCTTCCTCGGCACGCTGATCGGGGTGCTGGCGGGATATTTCAAGAAGCTCGACGGCCCGCTGATGCGGCTGACGGACCTGTTCCTCGCCATGCCGCTGCTGCCGCTGCTCCTTGTCATCATCATGCTCTTCCGCGACCAGCTGCGCGCGGCCTTCGGGCCGGAGGGGGGCATCTTCATCCTGATCGTGATCGTGATCGGCGCGACCTCGTGGATGCAGACGGCCCGCGTGGTGCGCGGCGACGTGCTGGCGATCAAGGAACGCGAGTTCGTGCTCGCCGCGCGCTCCATCGGCACGCCGAGCCACCGGATGATCACGCGCCACCTGTTGCCCAACGTGATGTCGCCGATCATGGTCTCGGCCACGCTGGGCATCGCCAACGCGATCATCACCGAGTCGGCGCTGTCCTTCCTCGGCCTCGGCTTCCCGTCGGATTTCCCGACCTGGGGCAAGCTGCTGTTCGACGCGACCGATTTCCTACAGCAGCACCCGGAGCGGGTGATCTGGCCCGGCATGATGATCTCGCTCACCGTTCTGGCGGTGAACTACATCGGCGACGGTCTGCGCGACGCGCTGGACCCGCGCATTCGCGGGCGGTAAGGGGGCGGAAACCTGCAGGTTTCCGGTCCGAAAAACTGCAGTTTTTCGTGCGGGAAAACTGCAGTTTTCCGTCGACCCACGGACAAAGGCCCACCCATGCCCTGGCTCTACCTGATCGTCGCCATCGCCGGAGAGGTGGTGGGCACCACCGCGCTGAAAGCCTCGGACGGGTTCACGCGGGCCGGCCCCGCCGTCATCGTCGTCATCGGCTACGCCATCGCCTTCTATTTCCTCGCGCTGGTGCTGCGCACGATCCCGCTGGGCGTGACCTACGCGATCTGGTCGGGTCTGGGCGTCGCGCTGGTCACGCTGATCGGCTGGCTGGTCTACGGCCAGCGTCTCGACGGGGCCGCGATGCTGGGCATCGGGCTGATCGTGGCGGGGGTCGTGGTGCTGAACGTCTGGTCGGGCGCGACGCATTGAACGTAGCGTCACCCTGACAGCGGAGATTGAAGCAACCCGCAGGACCATTACCCTAAGCACCATGAACGCCCGAGCGGGAGGCAAGAGCATGGCGACCACCCTGACCGTGAACGGAACCGAGCACCGGGTCGAGCTGCCCGACGATGTGCCCCTGCTGTGGGGCCTGCGCGACGAGATCGGGCTGACCGGCACGAAATACGGCTGCGGCGTCGCCGCCTGCGGCGCCTGCACCGTCCATATCGACGGCGAGGCCGTGCGCGCCTGCCAGGTGGCGCTGGCCGATGTCTGGGGCGAGGTCACCACGATCGAGGGGCTGGGCACTCCGCAAACCTTGCACGCGCTACAGGCGGCCTGGGTCACGCACCAGGTCGCGCAATGCGGCTACTGCCAGTCGGGCCAGATCATGCAGGCGGCAAGCCTGCTGGCCCAGACGCCGGACCCCACGGACGCCGACATCGACGCGGCCATGTCGGGCAACCTCTGCCGCTGCGGCACCTACCCGCGCATCCGCGCGGCTATCCACGACGCCGCGCGCGCGCTGCAGGAGGGGTGAGCCATGGCGAACTGGGGCAAGATCGCTAGACGGAGCTTCCTGATCGGCTCGGCCGCCGTTGCGGGGGGTGTCGCCTTCGGCGTCTGGCAATACCGCCGCGCCTTGCCGAACCCGCTGCAGCCGGGCGAGGGCGAGGTCGCGCTGAACCCCTGGATCATCATCGACCAACAGGGGGTGACGCTGGTCGCCGCCCGTGCCGAGATGGGCC
>JAOARA010000266.1 GCA_025211115.1 Roseicyclus sp.
GCCCAATGCCACGCACTGGAGTCGCACGACGATGGCCGAGGCGGTGGGCATATCGCCGTCGAGCGTCGGGCGGATATGGGCGGATGCCGGGCTGAAGCCGCATATCGTGAAGGGGTTCAAGGTCTCGAACGACCCTATGTTCGAGGAGAAGGTCACTGAGATCGTCGGCCTCTATCTCGATCCGCCGGATCGGGCTGTGGTGCTCTGTGTCGACGAGAAGTCGCAGATCCAGGCGCTCGACCGCACCCAGCCCGGGTTGCCCCTGAAGAAGGGCCGCGCCTCGACGATGACCCATGACTACAAGCGCCATGGCACCACCACGCTCTTCGCCGCGCTGGACGTCAAATCGGGCCTGGTCATCGGGGAATGCATGCCACGCCACCGCGCCAGGGAGTTCCTGCGTTTCCTGCGCCGCATCGACCGGGCCGTGAAGAAACCGCGCGACATCCACTTGGTTCTCGATAACTACGCCACCCACAAGACGCCCGAGGTGAAGGCCTGGCTGGAAAAGCATCCCCGGTTCAAGCTGCACTTCACGCCCACAAGCGCGTCCTGGATGAACCTCGTCGAGCGCTTCTTCGCCGAGATCACCACAAAGCGCATCCGCCGCGGAAGCTACGCCAGCGTCGACGACCTCGAGGGCGCGATCTACGACTACCTGCTGCAGCACAACGCCAACCCGAAGCCCTTCGTCTGGAGCAAGAGCGCCGAGGACATCCTCACCCGCGAGCGCCGCGCGCTCGATGTGCTCGACCAGATCAGGGGAAATCGGTAGCAAGTGTCGGACTCGGAACACTAGAATATATCGGAAAAACAAAGACAATAATTCGAGCTGGAGTGACGAACGCGCGCTGAAGGTTTCATATCGCAGTTTTTGGAAGGATCAGCAACTCGAGTTAAGTCATTACTTTAGATTTATTTTCAACGTTCTTAGGTTTATTGACGGTAGCCCCTATTCTAAAGAACATCATAAAAAGCTCCTCCGGTCTCTTCTGTCTAACCAAGAGCTTCTCATCATTTTTTACAACTGCGTTTCGGACGAGGGGGAAAAATTTCGGAATTATGCAGCGGTTTTCGAGCTATTTGATAATCTTCCTACAGAACGACTGCTTGATTTTGAGCATTCGAAATTGATTGACAGACGGGCTTTTGGCTCCAATCCAATGCGCTCACCAGAAGACATGAGAATTCCAACTGAACAAACGTAGGCCGGGTTCCACCCCACCATCCCGCACAATATGCCCACCCTACATGACACCCCGTAGGCCGGGCTTCAGCCCGGCACCGCGCCGCGCCCTACACCCGCCCCACATCCATGCTCTGGTGCAACACCCGCACCACCGTCACCGCCGCCGCATCCTCGCGGAAAAACACCACGTGGCTCCCCACCACAGCCCGCCGCAGCCCCGGCCCGACCTCCTCCGCGCGGCGGGACGCTGTGGCACCAGTGGCAAGCCCCTCGATCCGCCTGCGGATCATCACCAAGTAACGATCCGCCTGCCGTGCGCCCCATTCGCGCACGGAATAATCGTAGATGCCGTCCAGATCGGCCTCCGCATCCGCCAGATAGACGATGCGCGTCACGCAGCGTCTTCCGCGTCGAGACCGTGTTGCGCGCGTTTCCGCGCGAGGAAGTCATCCCAGTCGAAATCCTCGGCGATCCCGCTCGCCTCCCCCTCCGCGATCAATTCCTTGAGCCGCGCCAGCTTCGCCTCTTCCTCCTCCAGCAGGCGCAGCCCCGCCCGGACCACCTCGCTGGCCGAGCCGTAGCGTCCTTCCTTCACCTTCTCCTCGATGAAACCGCTGAAATGCGCCCCGAGGGACACCGATGTGTTGCGCGCCATGATCGCCTCCAATCCAGATGTACCAACAATTGGTATCGGCGGGCCGCCTGTCAATCCGGGTCCACCCGGCCGCGGGCGGATTTCACCTCCCCCCGCACCTTCTTCGCCTTGATCCGCCGTTCCACCGACCCCTTGGTCGGCCGCGTCGGGCGGCGTTTCTTCGGCACCACCGTCGCCGCGCGCACCAGCTCGGCCAGCCGCTCCCGCGCGATCTCGCGGTTGCGGGCCTGCGACCGCGTCTCCTCCACCTGGATCACCACCGCCCCCTCCTTGGTCCAGCGCCGCCCCGCCAGCCGCTGCAACCGGCGCTTCACCGGCTCCGGCAGATGCGGCGAGCGCGCCGCCTCGAACCGCAACTCGACCGCCGTGGAGACCTTGTTCACGTTCTGCCCGCCCGGCCCGGAGGAGCGGGTGAAGCTCTCCGTCATCTCCCAATCGGCGAGCGTGATCTGGTCGGTGATGGTCAGGGGCATGGCGGCTCGGCGTATGTACGGGGTGTGTACAGGATGTGTACGGGGTGTGACCTGCGGTGTTCCAACGAAAAAGGGCCGCCCAAGGTGAGCGGCCCTTTCGAAAGATCAGGAGGCGGTCCGGTTAGGATTAACCACCTTGGAAGGGGCTTCGACCCCCGAGGGTTGCCTCAGCGGCGCACCTCCCAAGCTGTCCCGACACCGTTCTCCAATACCTCTCTAGACACTGGATCACCTCCTTTCGCTTGGTTGCTGTTGAGGTGAGCCTGCCACAGATTTCGTGGTTGTCAAAACTTTTTACGCAACCTGTGCCGTCAATTTTCGCGTGATGACCCGGAACGGGATCAGCGCCGCCAGCGCGATGGCCAGTTTCACGCCCCAGTCCGCGACCGCCAGCGACACCCAGAGCGGCACCACCGGCCCCACGCCGAGCATCGGCAGCATCTCGCCCGCCCAGCTGACATCGTTACCGGGCTCGATCCACGTCAACGTTCCGCTAAACGCGATGGTGAAAAACAGCGCCGTATCGACGGAAGAGCCGATAATGCTAGAGAAAACAGGCGCTTGCCACCACTTCCCCCCGCGCAACCGGTCAAAGATCGCCACGTCCAGCAACTGCGCCGTCAGGAACGCCACGCCCGAGCCCACCGCGATCCGCAACGTCACCCGCGGCCCGAACTCTCCCATGATCTGCGCCCCGAGCAACGAGCACCCGACGCCGACCAAAAAGCCAATGAAAACAACGCGCCGCGCGGCTTGCACGCCGTAAACGCGGTTCATGACATCGGTCACGAGAAACGCCAAGGGATAGGTAAACGCGCCCCATGTCAGCCAGTTCCCGA
>JAOARA010000267.1 GCA_025211115.1 Roseicyclus sp.
CGGCTCCGACCCGGCGGCGCGCGTCGTCGGGCCCCGCAGGGGCCACTCCTCCGCGCGCTGGGTGCGGGTGTCACGGGCAGGTGCTTCACCGCGACCGGATGCGCCCTTGGCGGTTTCGGAGGCCTCCCCTTTCGGCGGCCGGGCCGCCTGTCGGGCAGCGCGGCACAGATCCCCTGCTTCTCCGTTTCGAAAATATCATTGGGGAGGCCGAAGGACGGGGGCAGAGCCCCCTCTTCGGGAGCGACGCATCCATCCCGCGCACCGCCAACCGAACCGGGCGCCCCCGCACCGCGCCAGCGGTGCCACCGCGGTCGTGGCGCAGACCGCAGGTCGAGCCACGCCGCGGCCTGCCCCCCGCTGCCGGTGCCCCCGCGCCACCGGTCACGCCCCGATGCAGGCCCGCTTGCCATCCGCCCGCGAAAGGCCCCATCCTGCGCGCCCGGAGGGCTGGCATGGACCGTATCGACACCCGAGCCGCACGGCGTCTTTTCCTGCAGGCGCATGCGCTCATGGACCGCCCCGCGGGGCCGGGCAAGGGGGCCGACCTGGCGGCCCTCGTCCACCGGCTCGGCTTCGTGCAGGTCGACAGCGTCAACACGCTGGCGCGCGCGCATGACCTTATCCTGTGGTCCCGCCGCCCGGCCTATCGCCCCGCGCATCTGCGCGCCCTGAACGACCGCGACCGCGCCACGTTCGAGCATTGGACCCATGACGCCAGCGTCATCCCCGTGGGGTTCTTCCCGCAGTGGCGTCTGCGCTTCGCGCGCGACCGCGAGCGGCTGCGCCGACGCTGGAAGGACTGGCACGGCTCGGCCTTCCAGGCCGAGATCGACACCGTCCTGCGCCATGTGACCGCGCATGGCCCGGTCCACTCCGCCGAGATCGGCGGGCCGCGGCCGGAAAAATCGACCGGCTGGTGGGATTGGCACCCGTCCAAGACCGCGCTGGAATACCTCTGGCGCTGCGGCGAGCTGGCCGTCACGCGGCGCGAGGGGTTCCGCAAGCATTACGACCTGACCGAGCGGGTGATCCCGCCCGAACAGCTGAACGCCCACCTGCCCGAGGCCGAGATCGTCGACTGGGCCTGCCGCGCGGCGCTCGACCGGCTGGGCTTTGCGACCTCGGGCGAGCTGGCCGCCTTCTTCGCCCTCGTCACCCCCGCCGAGGCAAAGGACTGGGTTGCCGCCGCCCGCGCGCGGGGCGAGATCCGCGAGGCCGGGATCGAGACCGCGCAGGGCGGCCTGCGCAAGGTCTTCCTGCGGCCCGACACGCTCGAGCGTCTTGGCGACCTGCCCGAGCCGCCGCCGCGGATGCGCCTGCTCAGCCCCTTCGACCCGGCGCTGCGCGACCGCAGGCGGGCCGAGCGGCTGTTCGGGTTTCACTACCGGATCGAGATCTTCGTCCCCGAGGCACAGCGCCGCTACGGCTACTACGTCTTCCCGCTGCTGGAGGGCGACCGCATCGCCGCTCGCGCCGACATCGCCGCCGAGCGGCAGACCGGCGCGCTGCACCTGCGCGCGCTCTGGCCGGAGCCGGGCGTCACCTGGGGCAAGGGCCGGACCGAGCGGCTGATGGCCGAGCTGCACCGCCTTTTGCCGCTGGCCGGCTGCGACCGGGTGACGGTGGCCGACGACTGGCTGCGCGACCCCGCGGCGCAGGGCTGAGCGGCTGGGCGCGTCGAGCGCCCCCCACAGCCCCGCACTCGCGGCCTGGGACCGCCGGCAGCGCCCTCCGATCGCGGCATCATTTGACGCTGTCATCCGGGGAAGGGTCGGAAACCTTGCTCCGCCGCCGCGAGTCATGCGTCATGCTGCGCAGGGGCTACCCGCGCGAGCACCCCGGCCCGCCCGGACTTCGGTCTTGCGGCCGCCTCGAACCCGAAGGGAGTGTCCATCGCATGAAGCGCCAAGGTCTCGACGCGACGGACATCCGCATCCTGAGCGCCGTGCAGCAGCACGGACAGTTGAGCAAGACACGGCTGGCGGAGCTGGTGAACCTGTCGCCGACGCCGTGCTGGGCGCGGCTGGTCCGGCTCAAGGGCGCGGGCTTCATCCGCGGCTATCACGCGGAACTGGCCCTCGAGCGGATCATCGATTTCACGCAGGTCGTCGTCACGATCTCGCTGAACCGGCATCGCAAGGCGGATTTCGACCGGTTCGAAGCCTATGTCCGGGCTCTCGACGAGGTGATCGACTGCATCGCCACCGGCGGCGGCATGGATTACGTGATGAAGGTCGCAACGCCCGATCTCGCCAGCTTCCAGACCCTCATGGACGGGATGCTGTCGGCCGATCTCGCCATCGACCGCTACATGACCTACATCGCCACGCGCCAGATCAAGACGAACCGCCCGAACCTCGCCAAGCTGATCGCGCGCAGCGCGCGGTGAGGGGGGCGGTGAGAGGTCAAGTCCGAACCGTCCAAAACGGGCTCGAAAATCGGTCCGAACGGTCTTTCCTTCGCTGAATTCCGAACCGCACGGCGGCCCCCTTTCGCTCTAGATCCTCGTCCATCTTGATCACGTCATGGCCGGCAGGGCCGATCGTTGGGAGGACGACAGATGACACAGGCAGACGATTTCGGCTTCGGAACCCAGATCCGCAAATCCCCCTATTTCGACGCGACCGTGCGCTGGGGCGCAAAGGGATTTTCGGTTTACAATCATATGTATATCCCGCGCGACTTCGGCGACCCGGAACAGAATTTCTGGAACCTCGTCAATGACGCGATCCTGTGCGACGTCGCCGTGGAGCGCCAGGTCGAGATCACCGGCCCCGATGCCGCCCGCTTCGTGCAGATGCTGACCCCGCGCGACCTGTCGAGCATGGCGGTCGGGCAGTGCAAATACATCCTGATCACCAATGCGCAGGGCGGCATTCTCAACGATCCGATCTTGCTGCGCCTCGCGGAAAACCATTTCTGGATCTCGCTCGCCGACAGCGACATCCTGCTCTGGGCGCAGGGCGTGGCGGTGCATTCCGGCCTCGACGTGCAGATCTGCGAGCCCGATGTCTCGCCGCTTCAGCTTCAGGGTCCGAAATCGGGCCTCGTGATGCAGGAGCTCTTCGGCGAGAGCATCATGGACCTCAAGTATTACTGGCTGCGCGAGGTGGAGCTGGACGGCATCCCGCTCATCGTGTCGCGCACCGGCTGGTCGAGCGAACTGGGCTACGAGCTGTATCTGCGCGACGGCGCGATGGGCGATGCGCTGTGGGAACGGATCATGGCGGCGGGCATGCAGTTCGGGCTGAAGCCCGGCCATACCTCGTCGATCCGCAGGATCGAGGGCGGGATGCTGTCCTACCACGCGGATGCGGATATTCACACCAACCCCTACGAACTTGGCCTCGACCGCCTCGTGAACCTCGACATGGAGGCCGATTTCATCGGCAAGGCCGCGCTGCGCCGCATCCACGCCGAAGGCCCGGCGCGCAAGCAGGTGGGACTTGTGCTCGACTGCGACCCGCTGCAGGGGCCGAACACGACCTTCTGGGCGATCAACAAGGGCGGCGAGACCATCGGCAAGGTGACCTCGGCGGTGTATTCCCCGCGCCTCGAGCAGAACATCGCGCTGGCCATGGTCACGGCGGAGGATGCCCTGATCGGCACCGAGGTCGAGGTGGTCACCCGGTCGGGAACCGTGGCCGCGCGGATCGTCGAGCGCCCCTTCTACGACCCCAAGAAGAAGATCGCCGCCGCCTGATCGCGCGCAACCAAGGGCCGAAGCCATGTCACATCTCTCGATCGAGCTGCACTGGCAGCGTGCCGAAACAACCCTGGAGCCGGGGCGGTTCTCGAACGAACATGTCGTGTCGTTCAACGGCACCCACGAGATCCAGGTCGACGCCGCCCCCGATTGGGGCGGCGATCCTGCCAACACCAACCCCGAACAGGCGCTCGCCTCGGCGCTGTCGAGCTGTCACATGATGACCTTCCTCGCGCTTTGCGCCAAGGCGGGCTGGCCGGTCGCAAGCTACCACGACCATGCCGAGGCGCACCTGGGCAAGACCGCCGCCGGACAGATGGCGGTCACGCGCATCGACCTGCATCCGGTGGTCCGCTTCGACACGGGGTTTTCCGTCGAGGACGCCAAGCTGGCCGAGATGCAGCACCGCGCGCATCGCTACTGCTTCATCGCGAATTCGCTGGCCGACAGCGTCGAGATCAACATTTTCTGAAAGACCAGCCCATGACCCCGGATGACATTCTTCTCAAGGACCTGAGCGACAGCGGCATCCTGCGCCTGACGCTCAACGACGTGGCGCGCCGCAACGCGCTGTCGGAGGCGATGCTCGAAGCCCTCGGCGCGGCCTTTGCCGCGGCCGGGCAGGATCCGGCCGTGCGCGTGGTGGTGCTTGCGGCGCATGGGCCCGCCTTCTGCGCGGGGCATGACCTCAAGGAGATGACCGCCGGACGCGCCGCCGAGGACGGTGGCAGGGCCTATTTCACCAAGGTCATGGCGATGTGTTCGGGCGTCATGCAGGGCATCGTGACCTGCCCGAAACCCGTGATCGCCGAGGTGACGGGCGTCGCCACCGCGGCGGGCTGTCAACTGGTGGCCAGTTGCGACCTCGCGCTGGCGGCCGAAAGCGCGCGGTTCAGCACGCCGGGCGTGCATATCGGGCTGTTCTGCTCGACCCCGATGGTCGCGCTGTCGCGCAATATCTCGAACAAGCACGCGATGGAGATGCTCTTGACCGGCGACATGACCTCTGCCGCGCGCGCCGCCGAGATCGGCCTGGTCAACCGCGCGGTCCCCGATGACGGCCTGCAGGCCGCGGTTCAGGAGATGGCGCAGAAGATCGCCTCGAAATCGAGCATGACGCTCGCCACCGGCAAGCGCGCCTTCTACGCCCAGCGCGAGATGCCGCTGGCCGAGGCCTATGATCATGCCTCCGCGGTGATGGTCGAGAACATGCTGGCACAGGATGCGCGCGAAGGGATCGGCGCCTTCATCGAGAAACGCGCGCCGCAGTGGCAGGACGCCTGACGCCGCCCTGCCCTCGATCAAGGTCGCGGGCGGCTTTCCCGTCGCGGGCGGGTCCGTTACGGTCGCGCCACGCCCGCCAACGCCCGCCACCACAGGAGCCGCCCCTTGTCCGACCGCACCGCCCCCCTCCTCGACGCCGAGCGCGCGCTTCGCTTCCATGACGGGTTCGCCCCCTACCGCAAGACGCCGCTTCGGCGCGGCGGGATCGGGGACCGCGCCCTTCTGTGCAAGGACGAGACCGGCCGCATGGGCCTGGGTGCGTTCAAGGCCATCGGCGGCACCTACGCGGTGGCCGTGCTTCTGGCGCGTGCGCTGGGGGTGGAGACGACCGAGGCCGACGCGCTGCGCACAGCCCTCGCCGCGCATCACGGGCCGGTGCCGGTCTTCGTCTGTGCCAGCGCGGGCAATCACGGCATGGCGGTGGCCTTCGGCGCGCAGCATTTCGGCGCGCGCTGCCGCATCCACCTGTCCGACACGGTGCCGCAGGCCTTCGTCGGGCGGCTCGAGGCGCTGGGGGCCGAGGTCGTCCGCTCGGGCGCGACCTATGAAGAGAGCATCGCCGCCGCCATCGCGGACGCCGAGGCGACCGGCGCGATCCATCTCGCCGACGGGTCATGGCCCGGCTACACCGAACCGCCGCGGCTGGTGATGGAGGGCTACACCGTCATGGCCGAGGAGATGCGCACCGACCTGGCCGCCGCGGGTGACTGGCCCAGCCATGTCTACCTGCAGGCCGGCGTGGGCGGCATGGCCGCGGCTGTTGCCGCCATGATCCGCCGCAACTGGGCGGTCCAGCCCGAGATCGTCGTGGTCGAGCCCGAGGCCGCCCCCTGCCTGCGCGACAGCGCGCGGGCGGGCGAGATGGTCACGGTCGACGGCCCGGTCTCGACCATGGGGCGGCTCGACTGCAAGGCGCCCTCGATGCTGGCCTTCGACATCCTGCGCGATGCCGCCGACCGCTACGTGACCGTCACCGATGCCGAGGCCGGAGAGGCCGCCCGGATCGCCGGGGCCATGGGGCTGGGCGCGAGCACGCCCTCGGGCGCGGCGGGGCTTGCGGCACTTCTGGCCGATGACGCCACCCTTGCAAAGCCGCCCGCAGCACCGCTGGTGATCCTCTCCGAAGGGGCGGAAGCCGCATGAGCGCCCCCGGCGCGCCCCTCTTCCCGCCGGAGGAATTCGCGGCGCGCAGCGCGCGGGCGCAGGCGATGATGGGGGCCGAGGGGCTGTCGGCGCTGCTGCTTACGCGCGAGCCCGAGCTGCGGTATTACTCGGGCTTCCTGACCCGCTTCTGGGAAAGCCCGACGCGGCCCTGGTTCCTGGTCCTGCCCGCCACCGGCGCGCCGGTCGCGGTGATCCCGGCCATCGGCGCGGCGCTGATGGGCCGGACCTGGGTCTCGGATATCCGCAGCTGGGATGCGCCGGATTACGACGACGACGGCATCGGCCTTTTGGCCGAGACCCTGCGCGAGCTGACCCCGGCGGGCGGGCGGATCGGCGTGGCCCGTCACCTCGAAAGCCACCTGCGGATGCCGCTGGAGGGGCTGGCGCGCCTGACCGAAGCCCTCGGGGACCGCCGGATCACGGGTGACGCTGCGATCACGGCGACGCTGCGGCAGGTCAAATCCCCGCGCGAGATCGCCCGGATCGAGGCCATCACCGACATCGCCGGGCGCGCCTTTGACCGGGTGCCCGAGATCGCGGCCGAGGGCGTTGCGCTTTCGACCG
>JAOARA010000268.1 GCA_025211115.1 Roseicyclus sp.
GCCATACCGCTCGAGGCCCGCGTGCTGGCCGAGGCCGCCGCCACGGCGCTGGAGCGCGCCGCCCAGGCCAGCGCCCAGCCCTCGGCCCTGGCCGCAAGCGCGCCACAGGCGCAGTCACAGCCGCAAGCCGCGGGGGCCGCGCCGTTGCCCGCCACCGGCCTGCCGCAGGGGCAGACGCCCCTCCTGTCGCTGACCGCCGGAGACTGGCCGCGCGAGATGGCCGCGATGCTGGGCGAGGCCGGCACGCTGCGCCGCCTCGGCATGGGTGAGGCGCTGGAGATCCGCCTAGACCCCGAGGCGCTGGGGCAGGTCAACATCCGGCTCGAGATGCGCGACGGCGCGGCCCATGTGGCCATCGTGACGCAGACCCCCGAAGCCGCGCGGCTGTTCACCGACAACCAGCAACGGCTGGCCGAAGCGCTGGCGCGCGCGGGGCTCGACCTTGGCAGCCACAGCGCCGGCACCGGTGACGGCCGCGGCACGGGCCGCGAGACGGGCGCAGAGACGGGCGGGCACCGCCCCGGCCAGCCCACCGCCGCCGCTCACGGTGCCGAGCTCGCCGCCCCGCCCGCCGACAGCCGGAGCGGCACCACCGCCGCGACCCGGCGGATCGACATTCTCGCATGACCCTTTCCCATCGCAACAATCCCGTGACCCGACATGACTGAGCAAACCACCAACCCGCCCCGCCGCAGCCTGATCGGCCGACTGGTCCGGGGCACCCTGCTTCTGGTCGCCGGTGGCGGCCTTGGCGCGGGCGGCTTCGCCGCGGGCATGTATTACGCCGGCGACGGGCTGTCCCCCGCCGAAGAGGTGCTGCGCCTGATCGACCAGGGCGCGCTTGACGGCGACACGCAGACCGCCGGGGCGACCGAGGACGGCGGCCTGCCCCAGCGCGTGCCGCGCCCCGCGCCCGAAGCGCCCAGCTTCCTGACCAGCTATTTCGAGTTTCCCGACCCGCTGACCACGAACCTCGCGCAGTCGCGGCGCTTCCTGCAGCTCACCGTGGGCATCGCCACACAATATGACGAAACCGTCATCGCCAATATCGAGACGCATTCCATGGCCCTGCGCTCGGACATGCTGGCCGTGATCTCGGGCTTCACCGAAGAGGGCGTCGCCGGGGCCGAGGGGCGCCTGGCGCTGGCCACCGCGCTGCGCGAGACGCTGAACACGCGGCTCGAGGCACTCGAGGGGTTCGGCGGCATCGAGGATGTCTTCTTTCCCTCCTTCGTGATGCAGTGAGACGGGAGAGCGACGGCGATGTCCCAGACCCACCGGCTTTCCAGCGACCAGGTCGCGGCCCTTGTCGACGGGTTGCGCGACCTCGAGGCCGAGGATGCAAGCCCCGAGGCCGCCGAGGCCCGGCCCTACAAGTTCGGCTCGGACAACCGCGGCATCCTCGGCGATTACTACGGGCTGCGCATGATCAACGAGCGGTTCTGCCGCCTTGCGCGCTCGGTGTTCCTGCCGTTCCTGCGGATGCATCCGCGGATTTCCAGCTTTCCGCCTGAAATCAAGACCTTCGAGCAGTATTCCGACGAGCTGGACAATTTCGTCAGCCTGACGACCAGCCGGATCGAACCCCTGCGCGGGTCGCAGCTGATCACGCTGCACCCCGATTTCGTGTCGCAGCTGACCGATGCCTATTACGGCGGCGCGATCCGCAAGCTGCCCAACCGGCGGCAGGAGTTCACCACCACGGAAAACCGGGTGATCGAGATCCTGACCGAGGGGCTGAACCGCGCGCTGGAAGCTGCGTGGCGTGATCTTGCGCCGCTCACCTTCGAGGTCACCAACCGCGAGGAGAACCTCCAGTTCGCCACCTTCGTGGAGGGCAGTGACCTGGTGGTCAATTGTTCCTTCATCATCCAGCTGCCCGGCACCGATCCGGCCAACCTCGACATCCTCTACCCGCTGCAGGTGCTCAAGCCGCTGGCCGCCCAGCTGCGCTCGCGGATGCAGTCGGACCTGGTGGAAGAGGACGACACCTGGCGCGCGCGGCTGCGGCGCGCGGTGATGGACGTGCCGCTGACGGTCACCGCGCGGCTGGCCGAGCCGACCGTGCCGCTGGCCGCGCTCGACCGGATGGGCACGGGGCAGATCCTGCCCGTGGACCTGTCGCCTTCGCCGGTTCTGCTGGTCGAGGACAAGCCCTTTTTCGCAGGCGAGATCGGCGTGGCCAACGGCCATGCCGCGATGCATGTCACCCGCCGCTGCAAACGCTGAGACGCGCCGCGCGGCCCCAAGGAACGGAGTTTTCCCATGATCGACCCGACCCAGACGCAAGCCCCCTCCGACAGCGCGCAGGCCGCCGCGGCGGGACAGGATCTCGGGATGCTGGCCAATGTGAAGGTGCGCATGACCGTCGAGGTCGGCCGCACCCAGATCAGCATCGAGGAGCTGCTGCGCCTGAACGAGGGCGCGGTGGTCGAGCTGGACCGGCTGGCCGGCGACCCGCTCGACATCCTCGTGAACGGCACCCAGATCGCCACCGGCGAGGTGGTGGTGATCGGCGACCGGTTCGGCATCCGTTTCGGCGACATCGTCGATCCGCGCGAGCGCGCGCAATCGGTCTGAGACCGCGGCCCCCGCGGCGCGGGCGCTTGGCACGATTCCTGCCCCTGCAAGGGCAGGAGTTGTTACCGGAGTGCCCGCCTTGGATCACCTTACCCCTGACCGCCTGCTGATCGTCGGCCTGTTTCTCGCCGTGCTGCTCGGCCTGTGGGCCGCGGTGCAGCGCAACCGCACGGGCCTTGCCCGGCGCATCACCGGCGACCGCCGCTTGCGCATGGTCGAGACCCTGACGCTCGGCCCCGAGGGGCGCGCGCTGCTGCTCGAGGCCGAGGGGCGCTCGATCCTCGTGCTGGGCGGCCGGCGCGGCACGCCTTGCGTGGTCGACCTCGGCCCCCGTGGAGCGGGCGCAACCGACACGGCGGAGGGCGCAGAATGATCCGCGCCCTTCCCCTTGCCGCGCTCCTGGCGCTGCTCTCGGGCCCTGCGCTGGCGCAATCCGGGCTGCCCGCGCTGACCATGACCCAATCCGAGGGCGACACGGTCTATTCCCTGTCGCTGCAGGTGCTGGCGCTGATGACGGCGCTGACCGTGCTGCCCTCCATCGTGCTGGGCATGAGCGCCTTCACCCGCATCATCATCGTCCTGTCGATCCTGCGGCAAGCGCTCGGCACGCAGGCCACGCCGCCCAACCAGGTGCTGATCGCCATCGCGCTCTTCCTCAGTTTCTTCGTGATGGAACCCGTCCTGACCGAGGTGAACACCCGCGCGCTGTCGCCCTTCCTCGAGGGGCAGCTGGCCGCCGAACCCGCCATCGCCGAGGCGCGCGGCGTCATCTCGGCCTTCCTGATGGACAACACCCGCGAGGCCGACCTGATGATGTTCGCCGATCTCGCGGGGCATGAGCCCTACGCCACCGAGGCCGACGTGCCGCTTTCGGTGCTCTTGCCCGCCTTCATCACCTCGGAGCTGAAGACCGCCTTCCAGATCGGGTTCCTTCTGTTCCTGCCCTTTCTCGTGATCGACCTCGTGATCGCGTCGATCCTCATGGCGCTCGGCATGATGATGCCGTCGCCGGTGATCGTGTCGCTGCCCTTCAAGCTGCTCCTGTTCGTCCTCGTGGACGGCTGGGCGCTGACGATGGGCTCGCTTGCATCCAGTTTCATGGCGGGGTGATCCGATGATGAGTTTCGACGCGAATATCGAACACCTGCGGCTGGCGCTGTGGAACGTGATCCTGACGGCGGGGCCCGTCCTCGGCGTGGCGCTGGCGGTGGGCTTGCTCATCGGCATCCTGCAGGCCGCCACCTCGATCAACGAGGCGACGCTCAGCTTCGTGCCGAAGCTCGGGATCGTGCTGGGCACGATGGCGCTGATGTCGGGGTTCATGCTGGGCGTGATGACCGACTACTTCACCTATGTCTTCGAAACCATTGCGACGATCCGGTAAGGCCATGGATCTCGCCGCCGCCACCAGCCTGCCGGGTCTCGCGCTGGCCGATGTCATGGGCTTCCTGCTGCAGGGGCTGTTCGCCATGCTGCGGGTCGGGGCCTTCGTGATCTCGGCCCCGGTCTTTGCCGCGCGCTTCGTGCCGCTGCCGGTGCGCATCATCGTCGCCGTGGTCCTGACCATCCCGGTGATCACCAGCGTCCCGATGCCGGACCCCGAGACACTCGCCTCGCTGCGCGTCGTGCCGATGATCGCGGTGGAACTGGCGCTGGGGATCGCGGCGGGGCTGGTGCTGCAGATCCTCTTCGCCTCGGCCACCATGGCGGGCGACTGGATCGCGGCCACCGCGGGCCTGTCCTTTGCCGCGCAGATGGACCCCAACACCGGCGGGCAGTCGCCCATCGTGGCGCAGCTTCTGTTCCTGCTGCTGCTGGGCCTGTTCCTGGCCGAGAACGGCCATCTCGCCGCGATCCGGCTGATCGTGGAGAGCTACGCCTATATCCCGCCCGGCGGCGCCTTCGAGCCGGGCGCGCTGACCGGCACCGGCCTCGGCGCTGCGGGCGTGCTGTTCGAGGTCGCGGCGGCGATCATGCTGCCGGTCGTCTCGATCCTGCTGATCGTGAACGTCGTGATCGGCGTCATCACCCGGTCCGCGCCGCAGATGAACCTGTTTTCCTTCGGTTTTCCGCTGATGCTGCTGACCGCGGTGGGGCTTCTGTTCCTGACCGTCCCGTCGCTGGGTCACGCCATGGCGGCACTCTTCCCCCGCGCGCTCGAGATGCTGGCGCAGATCCTGTTACAGGGAGGGCCGAACGGTGGCTGAGGAAGGCGAAGACGGCCAGGAAAAGACAGAGGAGCCGACGCAGAAACGGCTCGACGACGCGCGCGCCGAGGGGCGGGTTCTGAGCTCCAAGGAGATGTTCGTCTTCACCGCCCTTGCGCTGGCGACGCTGGTGCTCGCCGTGGGCCGCCCCGCGCTCGAACAGGTGCCGGCCCGCTGGGCCGCGGGCCTGCGCTTCGAGGCGGCGGAGGAGTTCGACGCGCTCGTCGTCACCGCGCTGGGTGACGCGCTGCGCACGGTGATGCTTGCGGGGCTGGTCGTGGGCCTGCCCTTCGTCGCCATCGCGGTCGGCACGCAGCTGTCGATCGGCGGCATCGCCTTTTCGCCCAAGGCCATGGCACCGAAATGGAACAAGCTCGACCCGCTCAAGGGGCTGAAGCGCATGGTCTCGATGCAGGCGCTGGTGGAACTGGCCAAGGCGATCCTCAAGGTCGCGCTGCTGATCGGGGCGGGCGCGATGGCGCTTTACGGCATGGTCCCCGCGCTCGACCGAACGGCGGGCATGGCGACGGGCGACGCGCTCGCCGTCTTCGGCGCGGCGCTGATGCGGGTTCTCGGCGCGCTGACGCTGGTCCTGGCCGGGATCGGGGCGATCGTCCTGTTCTGGCAGATCCTCCAGCACACCACGTCGCTCAAGATGTCGCGTCAGGATCTCAAGCAGGAGATGAAGGACAGCGAAGGCTCGCCCGAACAGAAGGGCCGCATCCGCAGCA
>JAOARA010000269.1 GCA_025211115.1 Roseicyclus sp.
CCCCGAGATGGTCGCCCTCTGGGAGCCCGCCACCAAGTTCCGCATCTGGTTCGAGATCGAGGCCCATGCCTGCGACGCGCAAGCCGCCCTCGGCGTGATCCCCAAGGCCAATGCCGAGGCCGTGTGGAAGGCCAAGGACGTGGAGTTCGACGTCGCCCGCATCGACGAGATCGAGGCGGTGACCAAGCATGACGTCATCGCCTTCCTGACGCACCTGGCCGAGATCGTGGGCAGCGACGAGGCGCGCTTCGTCCACCAGGGGATGACCTCGTCGGACGTTCTGGACACGACGCTGAACATCCAGCTGATGCGCGCCGCCGATATCCTGCTGGCCGACATGGACGGGCTGCTGGCCGCGCTGAAGCGGCGGGCGATGGAACACAAGATGACGGTGCGGATCGGGCGCTCGCACGGCATCCATGCCGAGCCTGTGACCATGGGCCTGACCTTCGCCCGCTTCTACGCCGAGATGGAGCGCAACCGGAACCGCCTGGAAAAGGCCCGCTGGGAGATCGCCACCGGCGCGATTTCCGGCGCGGTCGGCACCTTCGCCAACATCGACCCCGCGGTCGAGGAGCATGTCTGCGAGAAGCTGGGCCTGCGGCCCGAGCCGATCTCGACGCAGGTGATCCCGCGCGACCGTCACGCGATGTTCTTCGCCACGCTGGGCGTGATCGCCTCGTCGATCGAGAACATCGCCATCGAGATCCGCCACATGCAGCGCACCGAGGTGCTGGAGGCCGAAGAGTTCTTCTCGAAGGGGCAGAAGGGCTCGAGCGCGATGCCGCACAAGCGCAACCCGGTCCTGACCGAGAACCTGACGGGTCTGGCGCGCATGGTCCGCGCGGCGGTCGTGCCCGCGATGGAGAACGTGGCGCTTTGGCACGAGCGCGACATCTCGCATTCCTCGGTCGAGCGCATGATCGGGCCGGACGCGACCATCACGCTGGATTTCGCGCTGGCGCGTCTGACGGGCGTCATCGACAAGCTGGTGATCTACCCCGACACGATGATCGCCAACATGAACAAGTTCCGCGGGCTGGTGCATTCGCAACGCGTGCTCCTGGCGCTCACGCAAGCCGGCGTCAGCCGCGAGGATGCCTATCGCCTCGTGCAGCGCAACGCGATGAAGGTCTGGGAAGAGGGCCGCGATTTCCGCGATGAACTGCTGGCCGATGCCGAGGTGACGGCAGCGCTGACGCCCGCAGAGATCGACGAGAAATTCGACCTCGGCTACCACACCAAGCATGTCGACACGATCTTCAAGCGGGTCTTCGGCGAGGGCTGACCCCCGCTCCCGCGCAAGGTCATTGTCTTTTGGCGCGTCCGTGCTACCCTTTCAGGTGCAACAGACGACCAGACAGCAGCAGACCGAGGAGACGCGACATGCGCATCAAGACCCTCCTGGCCGCCTTCGTCCTGATGGCCGTGCCCGGATTTGCCTATGCCGAATGCAGCTGGGGCAGCCACGAAGTGACCATGAGCTGCGCAGACGGCGCCACCTGGGACGCAGAGACCCAAGCCTGCGTGCCCACGGCCACCAGCTGACACACCGCCGCCAGACCTGACATCGAAAGCCGCGTGCGACACCCGTCGCGCGCGGCTTTTGCCTTTGATGGACGCCCCGCACGGTCACCAAAGCGTCATTTGCCAGCGGGGCCGCCTGCCCCACCATTGCTCGCAAGCACCCTCAGCACGGGAGATTGAGGCATGATCCGCAAGACGCTTCTGACCGTCGGTTTCGCCGCCCTGCTTGCGCCAGCCGCGCTGGCGGTCGGCCCCGATGACGACCCGCCCACCCCCACGGAAACCACGACCGAATGCGCCGAAGGCACGGTCTGGGACGGCGAGACGCAAGCCTGCGTGGCGATCGAGGAGAGCGCGCAGGCGACTGACCCCGCGGCGCTGATCGCCACCGTGCGCGAGCTGGCCTATGCCGGGCGGCACGGCGATGCGCTGGCGCTTCTGGCGCGCGCGCCCGACCAGGGCGACACCATGGTGCAGACCTACTTGGGCTATTCCACCCGCAGCATGGGCGACATGCAGACGGGCCTCGAGCATTACGACCGCGCGCTGGCCGCCGACCCCGACAACCTGCTTGCGCGCGCCTATCTCGGAATGGCGCGGCTGCAACTGGGCGAGACCGGGCTGGCCGAGCTGCAACTGGCCGAGATCCGGGCGCGTGGCGGTGCGGGCCGCTGGCCCGAGCGCGCACTGGCGGCGGCCATCGCGCAAGGCTCCTCCACGGGCTACGACTACTGAGCCACGGCACCATCCGCCGCAATTCGCGGCAAATGCCCCGCGTTCCGCGCCGCGCGTCAGCCGGGCCTTAACCCTTGCGCGTCAAGGCTGGCCTTTGGGTGGAACGGGTGTGGAACGGGTGGGTCATGGGCCTTGAACGGGAAATGGGTGCCGTCCTCGACGGCGATGATATCGGCGATGTCCGGGCCGACGACAGGGGCAAGGCGGCGCGCGTGGTGCCGCCGCCGCGGCAGCTCAGCTCGAGACAGAAGGCGGCGGTGATCGTGCGCCTCCTGCTCAGCCAGCAGGTGTCGCCTGGGCTCGATCGTCTCAGCCCGGCGATGCAGGCCGATCTTGCACGCGCCATGGGCACGCTGGGCCAGATCGACCGCACGACGCTGTCGCAGGTGGTGGGGGAGTTCACGGCCCGGCTCGACGGGCTCGCCATGGCCGGGCCGCATGGCCTTCAGGCCGCGCTCGGCCTGCTCGAGCCGCATATCTCGCCCATCGCGCGCGACGGCCTGCGCGCCGAGGCCGAGGCGGGCGACCCCGCCGATCCCTGGACCAAGCTGGCCGCCATGGACCCCGACCGCCTGCGCCCGCTCCTGTTGAGCGAAAGCGCCGAGATCGCGGGCATCCTGCTGTCGAAACTGGGCGCGGCCAAGGCCGCGGCGCTGCTCGCCGACCTGCCGCAGGAGCGCGCGCAGGTCATCGCCCATGCCGTCGCGCTGACCGCCACCGTGACGCCGCGCATGGTCGAACGGATCGGCGCGCAGCTGCTCGACCAGATGCGGGACGTGCCCGAACCGGCGTTCCGCGCGGGCCCGGTGGACCGGGTGGGCGCAATCCTCAACTCGGTCGGGGCGGGGCTGCGCGATGCGCTGCTGTCCGGGCTGGAGGCCCGCGACACGCGCTTCGCCGAGGAGGTGCGCCGCGCGATCTTCACCTTCGAGCATATCCCGAAGCGGGTCGAGCCGACCGACGTGCCCCGCATCCTGCGCCGGGTAGAACCCGATGCGCTGATCCGTGCGCTCGCCGCGGCCTTTGCCACCGCGCCGCTGGCGGCCGAGTTCCTGCTGGAAAACATGTCCAAACGCCTCGCCGAGCAGATGCGCGACGAGGCCCAGGGCCTTGCCCCGCCCCGCGGCGACGAGGGGGAGGCCGCGATGGCCGAGGTCGTCACCGCGATCCGCGCGCTGGAGGAGGAGGGCGAGATCCGGCTGATCCCGCCCGAGGATTGAGGCCGTTCAGCCGTTGGCGGCGGCCCCCGCGGTGCCATGGAGCGCCTCGGCGCGCGCCTCGAAGGCACGCACGATGCGCTGCATCGCCTCGTGGAAGAACAGCCCGGCCGCGCCCTGCAACAGCTTGTTGCGAAACTCGAAATCGACCGCGAAGCGCACCTCGCAGCCGGTGCCGCCATCCGGTGCCGGGGCGAATTCCCAGTTGGAAATCATGTGCTTGAAGGGGCCGTCGACATATTCCGTGTCGATCCTGCGCGCCTCTTCCCAGAGCGTCACGCGGCTCAGGAAGCGTTCGCGGAACATCTTGAACCCGATCACGAGGTCCGCCAGCATCACGGCGTGATCGCCCTCGGGCGTGACCGAGCGCACGCGCGCCGCGCTGATCCAGGGGATGAACTGCGGGTAGCGCGCCACGTCGGCCACCAGCTGATACATCTGCTCGGGGCTGTAAGGCAGCCGTCGCGTTTCGGAATGTGTCGGCATGCCCGCCTTTCGCCTTTCGCCTGTGGCGACCATGTCATAAAAGACGAGGGCTTTTTCAAGGGCCTCGGGCCCGATCCGACGGGGGGCATTATGGCGCAGTCAGGCAAGGGGACGGCCGCGACACCGGGGTACGAGGTCTTGCAGATGATCTCGGCCAAATCCATCGCCGCCCGTATCGAGGCGTTGTCGCGCGAGATCGAGCGCGCCTTTGCCGACACCGAGAAGCTGGTGGTCGTGGGCCTTCTGCGCGGCAGTTTCGTCTTCATCGCCGACCTGGTGCGCGAGCTGGACCTCGCGGTCGAGGTCGATTTCCTCGAGGCCTCGAGCTATGGCAACGCCATGGAAAGCAGCCGCGAGGTGCGTATCCTCAAGGACTTGCGCGGCGAGATCGCGGGCCGTGACGTGCTGGTGGTCGAGGATATCGTCGACACCGGCCACACGCTGCACCATGTCGTGAACCTGCTCCGCTCGCGCGAGCCGCGGCGGCTCAAGACCATCGCCCTGCTCGACAAGCCGCCCCGGCGCGAGGTGGACATCAAGGCCGACTGGACTGGCTTCGAGATCCCCGACGAATTCGTCGTGGGCTACGGCATCGACTACGCGCAGCGCAATCGCAACCTGCCCTATATCGGCAAGGTCCGTATGCTGGACGCCGCGGGGGCCTGATGCCGCCCTTCCTGATGCGGATGCTCCTGTGGCTGCGGCATCCGCCCTCGCGCAACCAGCGCATCGCCATCGCGGTGATCTGCGGCATCGGCATCGTCTTCGCGGCGGTCGAGTGGCTTGTCGGCTGGCCTGAATGGCTGACACCCGAGCGCGTGCCACGCGGCCCGCGGCTGACGACGCCCTGAACCAGGCCGCCCGAACGGGCCCATCGGCGCACAACCTCCCTGCGAAAAGTAACAGAAGCGTCAGTTGACCCGTTGGTTGCACCCTCTAGGGTGAGGACGGAGCGACCGCTCCACAGCCCAAAGGAAGCCAGCAATGTACAGTCGTACCCTTTTAGCCAGTGTCGTGGCCCTCGCAGCAATCGGCACCGGCCTCGCCGCAACCGCGCAGGACCTTCCCGGTCCCGTCCAGGCCCGGCAGGGCCAGTTCCAGATCATGGCCGTGAACATCGGCGTTCTGGGCGGCATGGCCCGCGGCAACAGTGA
>JAOARA010000270.1 GCA_025211115.1 Roseicyclus sp.
TCCACGCCGGGCGAGGGCACGCCCACGGTATCGGGCCGCACCCCGTTGTCGGGCTGCTGGGTGATGAAGACCGAGGCCTCGGTCTGCCCGTAAAGCTGCTTCAGGTTGATGCCGAGCGCGCGGTAGAAATCGAAGATTTCCGGCCCGATCGCCTCACCCGCGGTATAGCCCACCCGGATGCGCGTCAGGCCCAGCGCGTTCTTCAACGGCCCGATGATCAACAGGTTGCCAAGCTGGTATTTCAGCTTGTCCATCCCGCCCACGCTCTTGCCATCCAGCAGCTTCGGCCCCACGACCTTGGCGTGTTCGAGGAAGTAATGGAACAGCCGCCGCTTGATCGGCCCGGCATCCTCCATCCGGATCATCACGCTGGTCAGCAGCGTCTCGAACACGCGCGGCGGCGCGAAGTAATAGGTCGGCCCGATCTCGCGCAGGTCGGCGAGCGTGGTGTCGGCCGACTCCGGGCAGTTGACGCAGAACCCCGTCCACATCGCCTGCCCGATGGAAAAGATGAAATCGCCCACCCAGGCCATCGGCAGGTAGGCCAGCACCTCGTCATGCGGGTCGAGGTGGTCGAACTCGCTCGAGGCCTTGGAGGTCATGATGATGTTGCGGTTCGACAGGACCACGCCCTTGGGCTTGCCCGTCGTGCCCGAGGTGTAAAGCATCACGCAGGTCGAGTCGAAATCCAGCTCGCCCTCGCGCGCCTTGAGTTCCTTGGCGAAGCGGTCATGGGCCGCACGCCCCTCGGCCTGAACATCGGCCAGCGCGTGCAGCTTGGAATGGTCGTATTTCCTCAGGCCGCGGGGGTCCTGGTAGATGATGTGCTCGATCTGCGGCACGCGGCCCTGCACCTCGAGAACCTTGTCGACCTGTTCCTGGTCGCCGCAGATCACGAAGCGGGCAAAGCAATGCTCCAGCACATAGGCCATCTCTTCGGCGACCGCGTCCTGGTAGAGCGGCACCGGCACCGCGCCGACCTTTTGCGCCGCGACCATGGACCAGTAAAGCGCCGGGCGGTTGCGCCCGATCACGGCGACATGGTCGCCGCGGTTCACCCCCAGCGCCAGCAGGCCATAGGCGATCGCATCGATTTCCTCGGCGGCCTCGGCCCAGGTCCAGTTCTGCCAGATGCCCAGCTCCTTCTCCCGGTAGGCCGGTTTCGAGCCGAACTGCGCCACGTTCCGCGCCAAAAGCGCGGGCACGGACTGGGGAACACCCTGGGGCGTGTCTGTATGAGCCAAGTCTCTTCCTCCCTTCGCCGGGCTTCCTCCTTCCCGGCGTCCACGGTGCGCCCTTGTCGGGCCGGGCGACTCCCGCCGCTTTACCGTGACACACAATCGGTCGCGGTCAAGTTTTACCCCAGTTTTGCGCAATCCTAACGAATTGTAACATGGCCGCGCCCGTGCTTGACGGGCGGCGCAACCGGGGGCAGCGATGACGACAGGAGGACAGGACATGCCGCAGAAGGCGGGCACCGATCACCTGACGCGCGCGGGCCTGAACCTGATCCAGCAGGCGCTGTCGATCTATGACGCCGACCTGCGCCTTGCCGTGTCGAACCGGCCCTTTCAGACCATGTTCGGCCTGCCGGAACGGCTGGTCACGCCGGGCGCGCGGTTCGACGACACCATCCGCTACCTCGTGGAGACCGGCGAATACGGCGAGATCGACGACGTGGAGGGCTTCATCCGCACCCGCGTCGCGCAGGCCAGCACCTTCGAGGCGCATTACATGGAACGCCGCCGCGCCAACGGCCGGACCATCAGCGTCGAGGGCTCCCCCCTGCCCGAGGGCGGCTGGGTCACGGTCTATACCGACATCACCGCCATCAAGCGGCAGGAAGAACTGTTGCGCGCCCGCTCCGAGGAGCTGTCGGACCAGGTGCTCGGCTACACCGAGGAGCTGGCGCAGACCAACCGTGCGCTCGAGGCGACCATCGCCCAGCTGGAGGAGGCCAAGGCCGAGCTGACCGAGATGGAGGCGCGCATCCGCCTCACGACCGAGATGACGCCCGCCCATATCGCCCGCGTCGACCGCGACGGCGTCTACACCTACACCAACCGCCGCCTGTCGTCGCTGCTGCCGGGGCGGCAAAGCGACATCGTCGGCCTGACCTTCGAGCAGGCGCTGGGGCACGACACCGCCACGCGGCTCAGGCCCTTTCTCGCCCGCGCGGTGCAGGGCGAGGCCAGCGTTCACGAATTCACCGAAGGCGAAACCGGCCGCCGCATCCGCACCGCCTTCACCCCCGACCAATCCGCGCCGGACGAGCCGATCACCGGCGTCTACCTTTTGTCCACCGACCTGACCGAAGAGGCCCAGGCCCGCGCGGCGCTGGCCCAGACCCACAAGCGCGAACTGGCCGCCCAGCTGACCAGCGGGCTGGCGCATGATTTCGCCAACCTGCTCACCATCATCCTCGGGCTTCAGGGGCGGCTGGAAAAGCTGCCGCTTCCCCAGGGCGCGCAGGAACTGACCGGCGCGACCCGTGCCGCTGCGCGGCGGGGCGGCGACCTGTTGAACAAGATCGCCCGCATCACCGGCCCGCGCGAGACGCGCGAAGCCCCAACCGTGCTGGCCGATTTCCTCGGCACGCTTGCACCGCTCGCCCGTGCGCCGCTTCCGCCCGGCATCGCCCTGACGATCGACAACCGCGTCGCCCATCCCGCGCTGATGCTCGACACCGGGCCCTTGCAGGACAGCCTGTTGAACCTTGTCCTGAACGCCCGCGACGCCATCGGCGGCACGCCGGGCGAGATCACGATCCGCCTGTCGGCGGTGCAGGACACATGGCTCGACATCGCCGTCGCCGACACCGGGCCGGGGTTCTCCGAGGCCGCGCTGGCGCGTGCGCTGGACCCGTTCTTCACCTCCAAGGGCGACGAGGGGTCGGGGCTTGGCCTGACCATGGTCTATGACGCGGCGAAACTCGCCGGCGGGCAGGTGCGGCTCGAGAACCGCGCGACCGGCGGGGCCTGCGTGACCCTGCGCCTGCCCCTGAAGCCCGCCGAGGCCGAGGCCCGCCCGCGCCTCGTTCTTCTCGTCGAAGACAAGCCCGAGATCCGCGCCGCCGTCCGCGCCGGCCTGCCCGACCTCGGCCACCAGGTGATCGAGGCCTCCACCGCCGAAGAGGCCTTGGCGCTGACCGACATTCCCGGCCTCGACTGGGTGCTCTCGGACATCCGCCTCGGCCCCGAGGACGGCGTCGCGCTCCTGGGCCGGATCGCGGCAAGACAACCGGCGCTGAAGCTCGCGCTGATGACCTCGCTGCCCGAAACCGACCCGCTCCGCGCCAGCGGGGCCGCACGCTGGCCGGTGCTGCCGAAACCGGTGGATGGCGCGGCGCTCCACGCTCTCCTTATGCAAGAGGCCGCCGCATGACCGCCCCGCTTGTCACCATCCTCGACGACGAGCCGCAGATCCGCGCGCTGCTCTCCGAGACCCTGACCGAGGCCGGTTTCCGCACCGCCTCCTACGCGCGGGCGACCGAGTTCGAGGCCGCGCTGGCGCGTGCCACGCCCGATGTCTGCCTTGTCGACCTCGGCCTGCCCGACCGCGACGGGTTGGCGCTGGTGCATCGGCTGGCACTGGAATCGGGGGCGGCGATCATCATCATCTCGGGCCGCGCGCAGGTGCAGGACCGCGTGACGGGGCTGGAGTTGGGGGCCGATGATTACATCATCAAGCCCTTCGACCCCGCCGAAGTGGTGGCCCGCATCCGCGCCCGCCTGCGCCAGCCCAAGACCGCCGGTCAGGCGCAGGACACCGCGCGGTTCAACGGCTGGACCGCGCATTTCGACCGCTACCTCCTGACCGCCGAGGACGGCCGCGAGGTCAGCTTTTCCCATGCCGAGGGCGAGGTTCTGCGCCTGTTTCTCGAAGCGCCCAAGCGCCTGATTTCGCGCCAACAGATGCAGGAAAGCCTCGGCGGGGCCGCGGGCGAAAGCTTCGACCGGGCGATGGACGTCCGCATCTCGCGGCTGCGCACCAAGCTGGGCGAAGACCCCAAGAACCCGCGCCTGATCAAGACGATCTACGGCGCGGGCTACATCTTTCTCGGCGATGTCAGCTGGAGCTGAGCGGGCGCAAAACTGCAGTTTTGCGGGGCGGAAAACTCCAGTTTTCCGCTACCCCGCCAGCCGCCCCGCGGCGTCTGCCAGCACCTTCAGCCCGGTCACCAGGTCGCCCTCGTCGGTGTCCTCGGCGAAATCGTGGCTGATCCCCCCGATCGACGGCACGAAAAGCATCCCCACCGGCATCAACCCCGCAAGGTTCGACGCATCATGCAACGCGCCCGAGGGCATGGCCCGCCAGCGCCCCGGCGCGACCGCCTCGGCGGCCTCGCGCAGCGCCGCCTGCATCGCACCGTCCATCGGCATCGGCGCAAGGTCGTGGCGCAACCGCTCAGACGTCACGGGACAGCCGGTTTCCGCCGCCACATCCTCCAGCAGCTGCGTGATCGCGGCCTCCATCCGGTCGAGCCGTCCCGCGTCGATATCCCGCCACTGAAGGCTGAACTCCGCACGCCCCGGCACCACCGACTGCGAGCCGGGGTGCAGCTTGATATGCCCGATGGTCCAGACCGAGTCGGGCGTCACGATATTGGCAAAGCGTTCCTCGAGCCGCGTGGCGATCTTCGCGGCCACGGTGAAAGCGTCCTTGCGCATCCGCATCGGCGTGGTGCCCGCGTGGTTCTGCTGTCCGGTCACGGTGACCTGCAGCTGCCGCAGGCCGACGATGCCCGTCACCACACCCACGGCCTCACCGGCCTGGTCCAGCACCGGCCCCTGCTCGATATGCATCTCGAGGAACCCGGTGAACCGCGCGGGGTCGAGGAAATCGCCCGCCCGATCACCCAGAAGCCCACGCGCCTCGGCAAAGCCGGTGCCGTCGATGGCGGTCAGCCCGTCGGCAGCCTCGAGCGGCAGCTTGCCGGACCAGACCGAACTGCCCGTCAGCGCGCCGAAGCGCCCCTCCTCGTCCTGGAAACTGACGCAGGAGACGGGCGGCCCGCCCCCCTCCCGCGCCGCGCGCGCGAGTTCCAGCCCGGCGATGACGCCAAGCGCGCCATCCAGCCACCCGCCCTCCGGCTGGGTATCGGAATGCGAACCCACCAGCAGCGACCGCCCCTCGGCCAGGCCGAACAGGTTGCCCACCGGATCGACCTGCGGCGTCAGCCCCGCCTCGGCCATGCGCCCCGCCAGCCAATCGCGCGCGGCGATATCCTCGGCCGAAAAGGCGCGTCGACGCACGCCCTTGGTGGCCCCATCACCGCCGAAGCGGCGCAGCGCGTGGAGGTCTTCGAGAAAGCGGGCAGGGTTCACGAGAATGCTGGTCATGCCCCCTTCATATCGCGCCCGAGGGGACCGTCCAGCCCCCGCGGCCAAGCCAGGGCCCATCCGCTCCGCCCCACGAACCGCCATTAACCTTAACGGGCCCCGTCCCCTGCTTCATCTTGGCAAATACAACTCCCGCCGGAGGCTCCCGCACTCTCCACCCACACCACCGCGCGGACATCGCGCACCGGTCTTGCACATCGCGCCCCCGTCCCCCATCACGACCCCGACAGCGAAAAGGGGAACGACATGGGCGAACTGGTTCTCGTGCGCCACGGGCAGGCGAACTCCGCCGCGCAGGACGAGACGGGCTATGACCGCCTCTCCGACCTCGGCCACCAGCAGGCGCGCTGGCTGGGCGAATGGCTGCGCAGCCACGACGGCCCCTTCGACCGCGTGCTGATGGGCTCGCTCCGCCGCCACCGGGAAACCGCCGAAGGCATGGGCGACATGGGGGCCGAGCCCGAGACCGACGCCCGCCTGAACGAGCTCGACTATTTCAACCTCGCCCAGGCCCATTCGAAAGCCACGGGCAAGCCCGCCCCCACGCCCGACACCTTCGTCAGCCATATCACCGACATCATGCAGGCCTGGCACCGCGCCGAGATCCAGGGCGAGGAAAGCTACGCCAGCTTCGAGGCCCGCGTCGCCGAGATGCTGACCATCGCCGCGCGGCCGGGGCGCCGGGTGCTTTGCGTCACCTCGGGCGGCGTGATCGGGATGATGGTGCGCCATATCCTGGACCTCGACATCGCGCGCATGGCGCATCTGCTGGTGCCGATCCGCAACTGCTCGATCCACCGGGTCATGGTGCTTCCGCAGGCGCAGATCCTCGCGGGCTTCAACGCGACCCCCCATCTCGACACGCCCGACCGCATCCACGCCCGGACGGAGTATTGAGGCGATGACGCATCTCTGGCTCCGCGCGGAACAACGCCCGAACGAGGATCGCACGGGCCTGACGCCCGAAGGGGCCAAGGCGCTGATCGACGCGGGCTTCCGCGTCACGGTCGAGGAGAGCCGCAGCCGCTGCATCCCGCTGCAAGGCTACATCGACGCGGGCACCGAGACCGCGCCGGAGGGCAGCTGGCCCGACGCACCGCGCGACGCCATCATCTTCGGCCTCAAGGAACTGCCCGAGGACGGCACGCCCCTGCCGCATCGTCACATCATGTTCGGCCACGCCTACAAGGGTCAGCCCGCAGGTCGCATCCTGCTCGACCGCTTCGCAGCGGGCGGCGGCACGCTCTACGACCTCGAATATCTCGTGGACGAAACCGGCCGCCGCGTCGCCGCCTTCGGCTACTGGGCGGGCTATGCCGGGGCCGCCGTCTCGACCCTCGCGCTGATCGCGCAGGCCCGCGGCACCACCTGCGGCCCGGTCTCGACCTACCCGGATGCCAAGACCCTGACCGACCAGATCGCAACGGCCCTGCGTGCCGAAACCCTCACCCCCCGCGCCATCATCATCGGCGCGAAGGGCCGCGTCGGCACCGGTGCCGCCGATTTCTGCCGCGCGACGGGCATCGAGACGACGCTCTGGGACATGGCCGAGACCGCCCATGGCGGCCCCTTCCCCGAGATCCTCGACCACGCGATCTTTCTCAACTGCATCCTTGCGATGCCCGGCGTCCCGGTCTTCCTGCCCGAGACGGCGAAGACCGCGCCCCGCGCGCTGCGGGTGGTGGGCGACATCGCCTGTGACCCGACCTCGGATTTCTCGCCGATCAAGGTCTACGACCGCACGACCGACTGGGCCGCGCCCGTGCTGCGCAGCCATGACGACCCCCCGCTCGACGTGATGGCGATCGACAACCTGCCCTCGCTCCTGCCGCTGGAAAGCTCGCAGGATTACGCCGCGCAGCTTCTGCCGACACTGCTGAGCCTCGACCGGATCGACACCGGCGCATGGGCCCGCGCCAAGGCCGCGTTCGACCGCCACGCGCCCCAAGCGGATCACACCGCGTAGGCCACCATCGTCAACAGCTCGTACTCCGCGACCTGCGCGTCGTCCTCGTCGTAGAGCGTGACGGCCCAGCGCACCTCTCCATAGCTGTCGGTGCGCCGTGTCTTGCGCCGCGCGGTCAGGCGCACGTGCAGACGGGCACCGGGGCTGACGGGCGTCTGGAAGCTCAGCGCGGTCAGACCCGTGTTCGCCAGAACCGGCCCCGGATCGGGCTGCACGAACAGCCCGGCGGCAAAGCTGAGCAGCAGGTAGCCATGCGCGACCCGGCCGGGGAAGAACGGGTTCGCGGCGGCGGCAACCTCGTCCATATGGGCGTAGAACGTGTCGCCGGTGAAATGGGCGAAGTGCTCGATGTCCTCCAGCGTGACCTCGCGCGGGGCGGTGACGATCGTGTGCCCGATCTCGATCTCGTCGAAGGTGAGCCGGAAGGGGTGGGTCGGCGGCGCGATCTCCTCGGCGCCCGGCACCCATTGGCCGGTCACGCCGGTCAGCATCCTCGGCGAGCCCTGCACCGCGACGCGTTGCATGTAATGCATCACGCCGCGGATACCGCCCAACTCCTCGCCCCCGCCCGCACGGCCCGGCCCGCCGTGGGTCATGTGCGGCAGGGGGGAGCCGTGGCCGGTCGCCTCGCCCATGCTGTCGCGGTCATTGATGTAGACCCGCCCGTGCCACGGCCCGGCCTCCTGCACCACGGTCCGCGCGACCGCGGGGTCATGGGTGATGACCGACAGGACAAGCGAACCACCGCCGCGATTGGCCAGCCGCGCGGCATGGGACAGATCGCGGTAGGGCATCAGCGTGGCCACGGGGCCGAAGGCCTCGACCTCATGCACTTGGGTGGCCGTGTGAGGGTCTATACAACGGTATAGAGCCGGTTTCAGATAGGCCCCGGCCTCGGGGTTCTCCGCCTCGATGCTCAGGGCCTCACCGGTGAAGACCGGCTGAACCTCACCCGCGAAAGCGGCCAGCCGCGCCATCACATCGGCCTTCTGCCCCTGCCCCACCAGCGCGCCCATGCGCGTGGTCTCGAGCCGCGGATCGCCGATGCGGGTCGCGGCAAGCCGCGCGGCAATCGCCTCGGCCACCGGGTCCATCATCGCCTGCGGCAGGAGGATCCGGCGGATCGCGGTGCATTTCTGCCCCGCCTTGGTGGTCATCTCGCGCGCGACCTCCTTCACGAACAGGTCGAACTCGGGCGCGTCCCGCGTCACGTCCGGCCCGAGGATCGTGGCGTTCAGACTGTCCTGCTCCGCGATGAACCGCGTGCCTGCGCGCAAGAGCCGGGGGTTGGAGCGCAAGGCAAACCCCGTCTCCGCCGAGCCGGTGAAGCTGACCACATCCTGCGGCCCCAGCCGGTCGAGCAGGTCGCCCGTGCCGCCGATCACCAGTTGCGCCGCGCCATCGGGCAACAGGCCCGACTCGATCACCATGCGAAACGCCGCCTCGGCCAGGTAGGCGGTCGCCGTCGCCGGTTTCACGATGCAGGGCACACCCGCCAGAAGCGCGGGGGCCAGTTTCTCGAGCATCCCCCAGACGGGAAAGTTGAAGGCGTTGACATGCACCGCCACGCCCTGCAGCGGCACGGCGACATGCTGGCCGAGGAAACTGCCCTTGCGCGACAGCTGCTCCAACCCGCCGTCGAGGTGGATCTGCCCCTCGACCATCTCGCGCCGCCCCTTGGAGGCGAAGGCGAACATCGTCCCGATGCCGCCGTCGATGTCGATCCAGCCATCGGCGCGGGTGGCGCCGGTCAGCGGGTTCAGCGCGTAAAGCTCTTCCTTGCGGCCATCGAGATGCTGCGCCAGCGCCTTGAGCATCCGGGCGCGCTGGTGGAAATCCATCGCGCGCAGGGCCGGGCCGCCGACCTGCACCGCGTGCTCGACCATCGCGCCGAACTCCAGCACCGCACCGCCGCGCGCCACCACCTCGCCGGTGATCGCCGAATGCATCATCCGCGCGCTGTCGTCCGGGCCGATCCAGCGCCCGGCGGCATAGGACTGCAGGTCAAGCATGATGGTCCCTCCCTCGGGGATTATTCTTGACCGCTCGGTCGGCTTTGCGTCAAGCTTTCCGAAAAAGGGAGGGGTCGCGCATGACCGAGGAGGAGCGCGCGCGCCGGTCGGCTGAGGCGATGTGGGCCACGGACGCGGCATCACAGGGGCTGGGCCTGCGCCTGGTCGACGTCGGGCCGGGCCGCGCCGTGATGGAGATGGTGGTGCAGGATCATCACCTCAACGGGCATGGCATCTGCCATGGCGGCTTCATCTTCACGCTGGCGGATTCGGCTTTCGCCTTCGCCTGCAACTCGCACAACCGCATCGCCGTCGCCCAGCACAATTCGATCACCTACCTCAGCCCCGGCCAGCCGGGCGAGACCCTGCGCGCCGAAGCCGTGGAAGTGGCTCTGACAGCCCGTTCGGGTCTGACAGACGTGACTGTGACGGGCGGCGACGGGCGCAAGGTGGCGCTCTTCCGCGGCGCGTCGCGGCAGATCAGCGGGCAACATTTCGAGGAGGGCGCGTGATGGAGGACAGAACCCCGAGGCGCGAAGACCTCGACCCGATCGAGATCGCCTCGCGCGACGAGATCATGGGCCTGCAACTGGACCGCCTGCGCTGGTCGCTGCGCCACGCCTACGAGAACGTGCCGTTCTACCGCGCGAGCTTCGACGCGGCGGGCGTCCACCCCGACGACCTGCGCGACTTGTCCGACCTGGCCAAGTTCCCCTTCACCGTGAAACAGGACCTGCGCGACAATTACCCCTTCGGCATGTTCGCCGTTCCGCGCGAGCAGGTGGCGCGCATCCATGCCTCGTCCGGCACCACTGGCAAACCCA
>JAOARA010000271.1 GCA_025211115.1 Roseicyclus sp.
CCGAGGAACAGGAGCGTGGGCATCCCCGGCACCAGCCCGATGATCGCCAGCACCGCGGCAACCGGCATCCAGGCGCGCTGCAGGCCGATCTGCTTGCCGATATGGCCCGCGAAATCGGTGTCCGAGGACACGCGGGTCACGATGATCGCCGTGGCGATGGACAACAGCAGCGAGGGGATCTGCGCGACCAGCCCGTCACCGATGGAGAGCAGAACGTAGGTTTCCGCCGCCGTGCCGAGGGTCAGGCCGAACTGGCTGGTGCCGATGATGATGCCGCCGATGATATTGGCCGCGAGGATCAGGATACCGGCGACCGCGTCGCCCTTCACGAACTTGGAGGCGCCGTCCATCGCGCCGTAGAAATCCGCCTCTTCGGCGATCTCGGCACGGCGGGCGCGGGCCTCGTCCGGGGTCAGGTTGCCCGAGTTCAGATCGGCGTCGATGGCCATCTGCTTGCCCGGCATCGCATCGAGCGTGAAGCGCGCCGACACTTCCGAGACGCGGCCGGCACCCTTGGTGATCACCACGAGGTTGATGATCACGAGGATGATGAAGACCACGATCCCCACCGCGAAATTCCCCGCGATGACGAAGGCGCCGAAGGCTTCGATCACCTGCCCGGCCGAACCGGGGCCGGTGTGGCCCTCGGTCAGGACGATCCGGGTCGAGGCCACGTTGAGCGCCAGCCGGAAGGTCGTGGCGATCAGCAGGAGGCTGGGGAAGCTGGAGAAATCCAGCGGACGGAAACTGTGCAGCGCCACCATCAGGATCAGCAGCGACAACAGGATGTTGAGGACGAAGAAGATGTCCAGCAGCACCACCGGCAGCGGCAGCACCATCATCGCCACCAGCGCAAGGATGCCCACCGGCAGCAGCGTGCCGCCGATCTGACCGGGCAGACCGAAGCGTCGGGCCAAGGGGGCGTCGGCGGGGCTGGACATCTGGGCGGCACTCTCTGGTGGGACCGGCACGGGGCCGGCGGGGTCGCCTCGGTCGTGCAAACCGCGTGCCAGACGCCCCGCGCGGTCCCCGGCTTTTTGACGACGGCCCGCGCCCGCATGGCACGGCGATTGCAGCCCGTCGCCCGACCCAAGCACGCTCGGAACCGGAGACGCCCATGACCCTTTGCCTGAGCCGCCCGCTCTTCCCCGCCCTTCCACTTGCCGCGGCCCTTGCCCTATCGGCCTGTGTCGGCGCGCAGGGGCCGCTTGCGGCCTTGCCGGGCGACGCCGCCCCCGAGACGGTCGCGGTGGCGCAGCTTGCCGATGACCTCGGGCGGATGCCCGAAGCCGCGGGCGCCACCCGCGCCGCGCACACCCCCGGCAGCGCCCCCGACACGTCGCTGGTCCTGCCGGTCCGTCTTGTCGGGCGCGGCTACGGCCAGGTCTCGGGCCAGCCCGGCGCGACCGCCAACGAGCGCCGCCTCATGGCGATCCGCGCCGCGCGGATGGAGGCGTTCCGCGACCTGACGGAACAGGTCCACGGGGTCCGCATCGACAGCCGGTCCATGCTGCGGGACGCCGTGCTGGGCGACGACAGCATCGAGGCACTGGTCGCAGGCGAGATCCGCGGCGCGCGCACCGTCTCGATCACGCCGCGCGACGGCGACAGTTTCGAGGTGGTGCTGGAACTCAGCACCGACACGGTGCGCTACATCCTGCGCGCCGCGCAGCGGCGGATGTAAGCCGTGATGCGCCTGTCGGTGCCCCTCCTCGCGGTCATGGCCATGCTGGCCACCCTGCTGCTCGTGCCGGTCACCGCCCGCGCGCAGGAGGTGCGCATCGTCGAGGCCAGCGGCCAGGCGCGGATCCACGCCCCCGCCGACAGCGACGCCGCGCGCCGCCGCGCGCTGGGCGAGGCGCTGGTCTCGGCCGCGCTGGCGGGCGGGGCGGAGCTGGCCGGATACAGCGCCATGGCGCAGGGCCGGATCACCCGCGACGTGACCGTCATGCGCGCCACGGCGCAGGTGCTCTCGCACGAGGTGCTCGAGGCGCGGCAGGTCGGCGACGGCTGGACCCTGCGCATCCGCGCGCGCGTGGCCCCCCTGTCGGCGGCGCACTGCGCCGGGGGGGGGCGGCAGCTCGCGCTCGGCGTCGAGCCCCCTACCCTCGCCGTCTCGCCCCATGCGCCGACCTGGGCCGAGGCGCTGGCCGCCACGCTTGCCCACGGGTTGATCGAAACCGCCGCCCGCCATCCGCGCGTGAGCTTTGCGGGCGTGCTGCCCGCGGCCCCGCGGTCCGGCCCGATCCCCGCGGCGCTGGATTACACCGCCCTGACGCAGGGCGTCGTGGCGCATGGCGCAGGCAGCCATGTCCTGCGGCTGCGGATTGCCATCGCGCCACAGCGCGACGGGACGCGGCACCGGCTCGGCCTGACCGCGGAGATGTCGCTGGAAGGGCCCGACGCTCGCGTGACCGAGCGCCGGGTGGCGACCGAGGCGCGGCTGCCGCGCGGCGTGGCGCTGGACGCGCTGACCGGGCGCAGCCGCAGCCGGGCCGAGGCCGAGCTGGCGCAGGGTCTGGACGCGGCGCTGGCCGCGCTGCTCGAGCAGACCGGATGCGAAGCCCCCGCCGCGATCCTCGCCGCGTCCCCCGCCGGTCTGGGCGTCGACATCGGACGGCGGCACGGGCTGTCGCCGCGCAGCCTCGGGGTGGTCGAGGGGGCCGAGCCCGCCGATGGGCTGCTCGAGATCGTCAGCCTCTCCGAGGGCCGCGCCGAGCTGCGCCCGCTCGACCCCACGGTCGATGCGACCCGGCTGATCGGCGCGCGGGTGCGCTTCGTCGAGGCGGGCTTCCGATGAGACGCAGCACGCCCCTTGCAGG
>JAOARA010000272.1 GCA_025211115.1 Roseicyclus sp.
CGCCGCCAGATGGCCGAAATGACCGCCGCCGCCATCGCCGCAGGCGAGAACTGGCGCTGCCCCACCCTCTTTCTCGCCGAACGAGAGACCGGCGACCGCGCCACGATCCGCGCGACGGCCCAGGGCGACGGCCCCCTGATCCTCGACGGCGACAGCCCCGCGGGCTTCGCCCTGATCGGCGACGAAGCAGGCGCTACGATCACCGGCGTCGAAATCGCCCCCGACGATCCCCAAGCCGTCCTGATCCGCTGCGACACCCCGCCCGAGGGCGCAAACCTCCGCCTCGCCTATGCCGCCGGAACCCCCGGCGGCTTGCGCGACGGCTGGTCCATGGACAGCCGCACCGGCATCACGCTCCACCGCTGGGCGCTGCCCGCGATCCTCCCCGTGCATGAGGGCCGCAATGCTTGAACTGCCCGACCGCCTCCCCCCCGGCGCGCTCTGCGACGGGGCCGACACGGCCCTTGCGCATGACCTCGCCACCACCGGCGCGCTCTGGTGGGCGGGCGCGCAGCTGACCGCCGACGCCACCGGCGCCGTCACCGGCTGGCCCGCCCGCATGGGCGCGCGCACCGCGCGTCCCACCGCCCCCAACACCGGCAACGCCCTGATCGGCGCGGCGGGCGACATCGCCGGCCTGCAATGCCGCGACGGCCTCCATTGCGGCCTCGTTATCGAGGACGTGACCGCCACGGCCGGCACCGCCACGCTGGCCGCCCGCTACCTGCCGCCCTTCGGCGAGGATGCGAAAACCATCCTCACCCTCAACACCGGGGGGGCTGCGAAAAAGACGCCGGGCGAGAACTACCTCTTCCTGTCGGAGGCCGAGGGCATCCTCACCGTCAAGGACGACAAGGGGCTGGTCGAGGCCACCCTGCCCGCCCCGCCCGCCGATGCGCCCCGCCTGATCCTCGTCAGCCTCGCGGGCGACCGCCTGACGGTCGAGGCCCTCGGCCATGACCGGGCCGAGGTGCAGGCCCGCGCCCCTGTCCTCTCCGGTCCTGCCAGCCTCTTCATCGGCTGCCGCAACCACCGCCCCGGCCTGACCAAGACGCTGGGCGGCGCGCTGATCGCCGATGTCTGGCTCTGGCCCGGCCGCGCGCTGCTGACCCCGGCCGACGCCACCGACCGCGCCGCGCTTGCCGCGCTCCGCCGCTTCCAGCTCTGGGCCGGGGACAGCTGATGGCGTTCACCCCCGACAGCATCGCGGGCGGCCATATCGTCGTGATCTGGGTCGACGACCTGATCGACGTCTTCACATGGCGCAGCGCCTTCGGCATCGAGATCCAGACCCCCAACCTCGACCGCTTCATGTCGCGCGCCGCGCGCTTCACCAACGCCTACGCGACCGTGCCCCTCTGTGCCCCCTGCCGCGCCGAACTGGCGACCGGCATCTCGCCCTTCCGCTCCGGCCTCGTCGACCTCAACCGCTTCTGGCGCGACGTCTACCGCCCTGAAAAGGCGTGGCACTACGACCTGCGCCGCGCGGGTTGGCACATGTTCACCACCGGCAAGGTCGACAGCAATTACAAACCCATGCCCGAGGAGTATCGCCGCATCCTCTTCCACGAGGAACCCGAGGCCGACGACCGCGGCCGCCGCTCCGGCGTGAAAACCTACCTCGACCGCGGCCCCGGCATCAACGGCGGGAACCACCCCAACGACGACGGCGCGCAAGACGACCGTTTCTACGACTTCCACGTCGCCCAGAACGCCATCGACTTCCTCCACCGCGCCGACCCGAACCGCCGCCACCTGATCCAGCTCGGCTTCAAGCACCCCCACTACAACCTGATCACCCCCGACCGCTTCTACGCCCAGTACGACCCCGCCCAGATCCGCTGGCCCGACATCGCGCACGCCGACGACTACCACGGCCCCCAACCCGGCTTCGCCGTCTACGAGGCCGCCTATATCGCCAACGGCCAATGGACCCCGGAAAAGGCCGGCGACGAGGCATGGCGGCAAGTCGTCCGCGCCTATTTCGCCGCCATCTCCCACATGGATCACGAGCTGGGCCGCTTCCTCGACGCGCTCGAGGCCTCCCCCCTCGGCCCCGACACCACCACAATCTTCTTCTCCGACAACGGCTTCAACCTCGGCACCCATGACAGCTTTCACAAGATGTCCCAATGGGACAGCGCCGCCCATATCCCGCTCGGCATCCACCACCCCGCCATGCCCGCGGGACAGGAGATCGACCTCCCCGTCTCGCTCCACAACATCCCCAAGACGATCATGCAGATCGCAAACCTCCCCCCCCGCCCCGACTGGACCTCGGGCCAATCCCTCCTGCCCCTGATCGACCCCAGCTTCGGCACCTACGACCGCCAGTGGTCGCCCGTCACCTGCGTCTTCGGCACCCTCTCCGTCCGCCCCTCCACCGACGGCCTCACCCACTACCGCTACTTCCGCTACCCCAATGGCGAGGAACACGTCTACGACCTCGCCGCCGACCCCGGCGAGACCACCAACATCGCCGCCACCGCCCCCCTCACCCAACTCCGCACCGAACTGATCAAGGGCGCCCTCAACCTCGGCCTCGACCTCCGCGGGCTCGAAACCCCCGCCAACGGCGTCAACGCCATGATGGCCGTCGACGGCTCCGTCATCCTCGCCGGCGGGCGCGGCGACAACGACTACTGGGCCTATGGCGCCGACGCCGAGAAGATCCGCGAGGACAAGCACGGCGGCACCGACACGCTGTGGTACATGGCCGGCCCCGACGCCTACATCCTCCACTGCCCCCCCAACGTCGAGAAGATCCGCATCGCCACCGTCACCTCCCGGTCCGAGGCCGATGGCCAGACCGGCAAGATCCTCCGCATCGTCGCCCACCCCGACAGCCCCATCGAGTTCGAGACCTCCGAACGGGTCGAGATCGACCTGCGCGGCTCCGACGGCGACGACATCATGATCGGCCCCAAGCACGGCGCGGCCACCTTCCACGGCGGCGCGGGCAACGACCTGATGATCGCCAAGGCCAAACAGGCCAACCGCCGCCACGCCTTCTATGGCGAGGCCGGGAACGACACGCTGCACGGCGGCCCCGGCCGCGACACGCTCGACGGCGGCACCGGCGATGACGTGATCTTTGGCTACACCGGCCGCAACCACATCTACGGCGGCCACGGCAACGACCTGATCTACGACGGCGAAGGCGCCTCCACCATCGACCCCGGCCCCGGCCGGAATACGGTCGAGCTGGGCGAGGGCGACCACGAGATCCACGTCGGCACCGGCATCACCCGCATCACCGCCGCGCCGGGCGCGAAGCGGTTCGTCATCGCCTGGGGCGGCGTCTGCGTGATCTCGGGCTGGGACGCGGGCGCGGTCTACGACCTGTCGGGCTGGCCGGAGGCGCCATCGGTGGAGGCGCTCGGCGGCGGTGTGTGGCGTCTGAGGCTCGGCCTCGGGATCGTGGAGATCGAGGGCGTGCCCGAGGGGGTGGACGTGAGGGGGCAGGTGCGGTGAGAGGGCGTTTTTGCATTGAGACCATAGCACATCTTGTGGTTCATTAACAAAGCGGCAACAATTTTCGGCTACCCTTGGTCGTCAGCCTGCGAGGAGAGAACGGAATGCCCACCTTCTACGAATTCTTTGCAGGCGGTGGGATGGCTCGTGCCGGGCTCGGCCCGGCGTGGACCTGCCTCTTTGCAAATGACTTCGATCAGAAGAAGGCCGCAAGCTATCGCATCAACTGGGGTGGCGATCACCTCTGGGTGGGCGACGTGGCAGAGCTGCGCGCCGATCAGCTACCCGGCTCGGCGGACCTCGCCTGGGCCTCGTTCCCTTGCCAGGATCTTTCCCTCGCCGGGTCGGGCGCTGGCCTGACGGGCGCTCGTTCAGGCACGTTCTGGCCATTCTGGAACCATATCAACGGGCTCCGCCGTGACGGCAGGGCACCCGCCACCGTCGTGCTCGAGAACGTTTACGGCATGATCACATCCCACGGCGGGCAGGACTTTTCCGCGGTTATCTCTGCGCTCTCTCAGGGCGGCTATCGGTGCGGGGCGGTTGTGATCAACGCAGCACATTTCGTGCCCCAATCCCGGCCCCGACTCTTCGTCATCGGGGTGCGTGAAGACCTGCATATCCCGGATGAGCACCAATCCAAAGGGCCGTGCGACCCATGGCACCCGCAGGCCTTGCGCAAGGCGCAGGCGCAGCTGCCCGATGCCGCAAAAGCGCGATGGGTTTGGTGGAACCTTCCAAAACCCGCATTGCGAAATGCGGGACTTGCGGACGTGATCGAAGACGAGCCGCAAGGCGTCAAATGGCACACCGCCGCAGAGACGCAGCGCCTTCTCGACATGATGAGCGACACGAACACGGCAAAGGTGATCGACGCAAAACGCAGCGGTCGGCGCATGGTCGGAACGATCTACAAACGGACTAGGGCCGATGGCCCGAACGGGGCGAAAGTGCAGCGCGCGGAAGTCCGCTTTGATGACGTGGCTGGTTGCCTCCGAACGCCCGCCGGGGGCTCAAGTCGGCAAACCATCATCATCGTGGACAGCAACAAGGTCAGGAGCCGCCTCCTATCGCCCCGAGAGGCTGCGCGCCTGATGGGGCTCCCTGATGATTACGTGCTGCCCGAGAAATACAACGACGCCTATCACCTCGCCGGGGATGGCGTGGCCGTGCCCGTTGTCCGCTTCCTTGCCGAGTGCATTCTTGAACCCATCATCCTGCCGGGAGAAAAGAACACCAGAAAGGCCGCGTGATGGCAGACCTCGAAGCGGCGCTTCATGCCTTCAACAAGGCCAGACGGTTCGGGCGCAAAGGGCCGCTTTGCGTGGCCCTAGTGACCACTCAACATGCCCGCAAGATGGGGCTTCCTCTCGATCCGGACGACTTGCTGACGGACAAGGGCGGGCAAGTTCTGGGGCTGGGCAAGGCCGCGGTTCAATCAGTCTTGAAGCGCCACGGCATAGACCGCGTGCTGGCCTCCGAGGGTGGCAGGACGAGCCGGGGCAGTATCGACAACATGCGCGCCCATGTTGCCTTATTGAACGATCTGCACAGACAGGGGATTGCCGATCTCGACGCGATCGAAGGCTACTGGATCGAACAGGTGCACGCATTCTTCGCCGGCAAGCCCTTCAAGGTGAAGCTGGACGGCTCCCGAAGCCTGCGCGTTCTCGTGCGCGACGTGCTTGCTCAAGCCGAGGATCGCCAGAAAACCACCCCCGGCATGCAATTCATGGGGGCGGTATTACAGCACCTGGTCGGCGCGAAGCTGGATTGCGCCTTGGGCGCTGGTCAGTTCGGCCACAACAGCTTTTCGACCTCCGACGCCCAGTCGGGTCGGGCAGGTGACTTCTTCATCGGCGACGTGGCACTGCACGTCACCACGTCGCCCGGTGAGGGCGTTGTGCAACGCTGCAAAGAGAACCTCGACGATGGCTACCGTCCGGTCATCGTGACCACGGCAAGGGGCCTCACCGCCGCCGAGGTGCTCTGCGAGAACGCCGGGATTGGCGAGCGCGTGGATGTGTTCGAAGTGGAACAGTTCATCGCTCTGAACCTCTACGAGCTGGGTCGTTTCGCCGCCGAGGGTCGGCGGGTTGCCGTGACTGATCTGGTAACCCGCTACAACGAGATCGTCGAGGAGGTCGAAACGGACCCAAGCTTGATGATCGAAGTCAAGCGATAGCCCCGCACCCTTAACCACTCCTCCCACCCCGTCCGTGCGCAAATCGCGTATGCACGGGGTGTGTAC
>JAOARA010000273.1 GCA_025211115.1 Roseicyclus sp.
CGATCCGTTCCGTGGCATCTGCGCGCTGTCCATCTTGTGAGAAGGTCGCGCGGCTGTGCTGGGGGCAGGACCGCTGTCCCCGTTATTCTACCACATCGGGCTTGCGAAAGCGCGGGAGAGGGGCCACCTTGCGGGGTATGGACCTCATCCAAATCTCAGCCGCCGTGATCTTCGGCAACCTGATGACCCTCATCCTCGTTTGGGGAATGTGGCTCTTCAACAAGCATGACAGCCGAGCGCCGCTTCATGCCTACGGGGCGGTCCTGTTCCCGATTGTCTTCTTTCTGGCCATCTTCGCTACTGCTGGCCACCTGCCGCCCCAACTCGACGCATTAGCGCCTCTACTATCTGGCGATTAGCCTCGGACGAGCGCGGAAGACCGGCGTTCAGCCTGCCCCCGGCGACGAGGCCACGAGCGGCTTCTGCGTTCCGCGATGCCAGCATTCCAGCAAGGCGCGACAGGCCCGACGCTGCACCCGCGCCAGCCGCCCCACCGACCACGGTCCCGACAGGACCAGCCGCCGACCCAAGGCCCGCGCCGAGGCCGGTCAGGCTTAACTGCCCAAGGCCCCCTGAGATGTTGTAGAGAATGCGCTCCGGTATCGTGCCCTGCGCGACCCGGCGCATCACGGTCAGCTCATCTTCGCTGAAACCGCGCCGCAGCTTGGGGTTGCGCAATATCCGGGCAAACTGATTTCTGATGCCACTTGCCCCTCCAGAGACGTAGCTCTCCGAATTATCGATTGCGTCTTCCAAGAGTTGCGCACGGGACATGCGGCCCCAAATCTCACGGGCCTTGGTGATAGCCGACTGGAGTGCAGCCGGATCGCCCTCCACCATGTCCTCGGGCCGGAGATTGTTCACAAAGCCATCCAGCCGCGTGACGATCTGCGTCCCAGCTTGCCCGTCCGGCGTGGAACGCCCATTGCTCATGTCGGCTGCCGCAACGCCAGCCTTGCGGCGGAACTGGTCAATCTCCCGGAAGGGCAGCGCGGCGGTAGGCTCGGGGGCCATCTGGTTGACCATCTCGTTGCCGACCTGCATGACGCGGGCAGTCTTCGGCGTCAGGCTGCCCGGACCCGGCAAGCGGTCGTATCCCGAAACCTCGGGAAGGATTGCATCCGTCTCGCTGATGAAGCGTTGCCACGCCTCGGGGCGCACCTGTGCCCCCATGTCGTCAATCGCCTGATATGCCGCCCTGCCTTCCGCCCTCAGCGCGTCGGCGCTCGGGGCAGAGCGGCGGGCTGCGCGCAGCGGCCCCATTGCCACCACTTCGTCGCCAAGACCCTTGGCTGCGGCACCGAGAACGGGTGCGGCCATTCCGAAACCGACACCCCAAGGGGCAGCATCACCCGCCGAGGCGACACGCTCCCCCAAGCCGCCTTCTCCCTCCATGAAGCCGTAGGTTCCGGCACCAGCACCACCGGCCAGCGCGCCAGCGAGCATCCTTGTCCCCATTCCAGCCGCAGGGCCAAGTGTCCCCGCCGTGTTGGCCGCTCGGATTGCCCCGCCGACAGCGTTGACCGCGCCCGCCCCGCGAGCGCCGGTGCCCACCAAGCCAACACCAGGGATCAGTGCGCCCAAGACGCCGCCGCCCAGTTCTGCGCCGAAGGCCAAGGCCGGGTTGTCCCGCTCGAGGACGCGCTCCTGCTGGCGGTAGTGCTCCAGACGGTCGTCGTAGTTCACGCCCGGCAGAAGGCTCTCGACAGCCGCCGAGGCTTCGTCGCCGATCAGGCCGAAGGTCATTGCCTCCCCGGCCTTGTTGATCGCGGCAGCGGTGCGCTCCCCGAGATTGTGCTGGTCGGGGTTGTCGTCGGGCAGGATTTCGTCCTTGAACCATTCGCCCCACGTCCTGCGGCGGTCGCTGCTCGGGTTGGACGCCCGCAACGCCTGCTGACGGGCCATCGCTTGACGGCGCAGCGCCTCTGCGCGGGCCTCTTCCGGGGTCATTGGCCGCTCTCCAGTTCATCCATGCGCCGGTTCCACTCCACGATCTGCTCAGGCGTCATAGTGCTGAGGTCAAGGCGCAGCAGGTCATCGATCCCCATGGTGGCAATGCTGCCGGTCTGCGGCCCCGCTGCGGTGGAGCGACGGTCGCCACGGTTGCTTTCCGGGGCTGGCGCGGGCGTTGCCTCAGGCCCGGCCCCACCGCGCTCGATTTCGAGATACAAGCGCCGGGCCTCGTCGTCCGAAATGCCCTCGTGGATGACCCGGTTGTAGATATCCTCCAGCCGGTTGAGGTTGTAGAGCAGGTCATCCGCCCGCTGCGCCTGTTGAAGCGAGCCGAACACCGCTTGCAGCAGGCGGTTTTCGAATTCGGACACCTGACCGAGTGCGCCGCCAGTCGGGGAGGCGTCCCGCATGGCTTGCAGCTTGTCGAAGCCGATATTCGCCTTGATGGTCATGAGCCGGTTTTTCAGCGACCCGGCATCCGTGCTGTCGATGAGGGACATTGCCGCGCCGCCCATCCCGGTGGTCGGGTTGAACATCGATTGCCCCTGAATGAGTTCGCGGGCCAAGTCGATCTCGTCCAGAACAATCCGCGTAGAGATGCCCTTGGCTTCCTCGGCCTTCGCTTCCGCCTCCTCGTTCGCCGCTTGCTCCAGCGCAAGAGGGCTACCCTCGCCGATGACAAAGCGCCCCCCACCCTCTGCGGTAGGGTCAGGCACGAACATCAGCCCCTGCGTCCCGATAGGTTCGGGGCCGATCGGCATGTTGTTGTTCACGGTCGTCTGCGCCCGCCGCGCCTCGGCCAGCGCGGTCTGATAGTCAAGGAAAGACCCTTCAAAGCCCTGCTGCCGCGCGAATTCGTATTCGCGCTGCGAAGTGGTCAGGTCGGGCTGCGGGTTGCGCAGTCGCGCGTTCTCAAGCTGCGCCCGCTCGATCTGCAAGCGTTCCAGTTCGCTCGGGGGCTGCATCGCCTGCATGGTCTGGCCGAGAAGCGCGTTGACCAGCGCCCGCCGCCCCGGATCAAGCGCGGGGTTCCCGGCAAGCTGCGCCAGCCGCATCGCCAGTTCCATGCTCGCCGGGGGGCGACCCTGCGCGGACATGGTGGGGGGCGGGCCAGCCGGGGCGGGCTGCCCTGTGC
>JAOARA010000274.1 GCA_025211115.1 Roseicyclus sp.
CACCGGCACCGCGCGGCTGCACGGCGCGCCGCCCGCGGTCCTGCTCGCGCGCCTCGTCAAACGGATGCAGACCGAGTTGGGCATCACCGGCTCCATCGGCCTGTCGCACAACAAGTTCCTGGCGAAACTCGCCTCCGACCTCGACAAGCCACGGGGCTTTTCCGTGATCGGCAAGGCGGAAACGCTCGATTTCCTCCGCGACAAGCCGGTGCGCATGATCTGGGGCATCGGCGCCGCCGGCCAGGCCAGTCTCGAAGCGGTCGGCATCCGGACCTTCGCCGACCTCCGCCGCTGGGACAGGCGCGACCTGCATGACCGCTTCGGCACGATGGGCGAACGCCTCTGGCACCTCTGCCGCGGCGAAGACAGCCGCCGCGTCGCGCCCGACCGCGCCGTCAAGTCGATCTCCAACGACTCCACCTTCGCCGAGGACATCTCAGACCCCGACATCCTCGACGGCCATATCTGGCGCCTCGCCGAAAAGGTCGCCGACCGCGCCAAGGCCAAGGGGCTGGCGGGCCGCACCGTCACCCTGAAACTCAAGCGCGACGATTTCAGGCTCCTGACCCGCCGCCTGTCGCTGCCCGACGGCACCCAGGTCGCCGACCGCCTCTACCGAAGCGCGCGCACCCTCTACGACCAGGCCGACCACCCGCGGCCCTATCGCCTGATCGGCGTCGGCCTCTCCGAGCTGATCCCGGCCGAGGCCGCCGACCGCTCGGGCGACCTGCTCGATCCGCAGGCCGCCCGCCGGATCAAGGCCGAGCGCGCCACCGACGCGATCCGCGCGCGCTTCGGCGAAGATGCGATCCTCAAGGGCCGCGCGCTGCGCTGACATCCGGGGATTGCGCCGGCTGCGCCGTCGCCCGTGGCGGAAAACAGGGTTTTCCGAACCCCTTGGCCGGCGCTGGTGCGGACCTCGGGGGGCAACGCTCACGTGAGGGTCACGCAAGGGTCGATGCCTCCGGCGGCCATATTTTCGGGATAGAGATGCAGCACGCGCGTCCCTGCCGCATCTTCATCCCCCAAATATGGCGGGGGAGTCCCGAAGGCACGGGGGCGGAGCCCCCCACGCGCCGAAGGCGCCAACAAAAGACTCACGGAGCGAAGCGACCTGAAAGAAACGCGGCCCCGGCCGCTCCTTTCGGTCAGCGGCGCATCACTCGGCCGCCAGCGGCACCCGTCCGTGGCGCGTGGCGATCACCCGGTCGATCACGTTGGTGATGATCCGCTTCATCGCGTCGAAATTGCCCGAGGGCCGCAGCAGCCGCTCGTTCATGTAAAGCGCCCGGTCGATCTCGATCTGCACCGCGTGCCGCCCGCGCGCGGGCCGTCCGTAATGCTGCGTGACGAACGCCCCCGCGAAGGGTGCGTTGCGGATCACGCGCAGCCCCTCGGCGACGAAGGCCGCTTCCAGCACATCCACCACCTCGGCCGCGGCCGACGCGCCGAACCGGTCGCCCAGCACGACATCGGGGCGGCTCTGCCCGCCGCGCGTGACCCCGTCCAGCGCCTCGTGCGGCATCGAGTGGAAATCGAGCAGCACCGCCTCGCCGTAAAGATGCTGCGCCTCGCCCATCAGGCCGCCCAGGGCGGCATGGTAGGGGCGCCAGACCTCGGCGATTCGCGCCTCGGCCTCCATGCGGCTGATCTTGCCGCGATAGATCGCCCGCCCGTTGGCCACGACCCGCGGAATCACGCCCAGCCCGGACGAGATGCGCGGCGTCTGCACCGCGCGCGGCACGCCCTCGACCACGGCGGGGTCCATCTCGTCGGGGCTGCGGTTGAGGTCCAGCCAGGCACGCGGGTATTCCGCGGCGATCAGCGGCGCTCCCAGGCGCGGCGCCTCCGCCACCAGCATGTCCATGAACGCATCTTCCGACGAACGTATGCCCTGCGAATCGAGCACCGTCGCCGCAAGGAACTCCGGCGGATAGTAGCGCCCCGAATGCGGCGTCGCCACGACGACGGGGGTCAACAGGTCGCGTGGGCGATCTAGGCGATAGGCAGGCGGCATGCGCTCTCCGGGTCTGTCCGTTGCGCAAAGATATAGCGGGTTTTCGCGCGAGGCCAAAAGCCCTTGAACCCCCCCGATCTTCCTTCTATAGACCGCACACCCAAGCGGCGGCGGCGCGGCACCTGGCCATACGGCGGGTGACACCGGCAAGGCCCCGGTCGGGCAAGGGCGGTTAGCTCAGCGGTAGAGCACTACGTTGACATCGTAGGGGTCACTGGTTCGATCCCAGTACCGCCCACCATTTTCCCTTTTCCTTGAAAGGGGGCAGCGACGGGAACAGCGCGGCGGCGTCGGTTCTCGTAGCGAGGAATTCGCCGGTCCCCCAGCGGGGCCAGACAGCAACCCAAGGCGCATCGCCGCGCCGCGACGAAGGAGAAGGCCATGAAGGTCAAGAACTCGCTCCGCTCGCTCAAGCAGCGCCACCGCGATTGCCGCGTCGTGCGCCGCAAGGGCCGGGTCTACGTGATCAACAAGACCCAGCGCCGCTTCAAGGCCCGCCAGGGCTGATACAGCAGCGCAAGCTGATCGGAAAGGCCGCCCTCGGGGCGGCTTTTTTCGTTCTGCGCAGCCGCCGCGCGCATGCGCCAGCGGGGCAAACCCGCCGGCGAAACGCGGCACGCGGCACGCGGCTATTCGCCCGCCTCGCGCCGCAGCAGGTCGTCCAGCGTGTAACGCGCCGCGATCGGCCCGGCGTCCCCCGCGATGAAATCGGGGTCCTGCCCCATGCAGCCGAGCCCGCAGACCAGCACCGCGACGCCCTCTTCGCCGTCGATATACCACAGCCGCCCGCCGGGCGTGGCGACGTAGCCGTTCACGCCCTCTTCCATGTCGCCCAGCAGATCGGTGCTCGACGGCACCTCGCTGTCGGCCTCGCTGTCAAAGGCCGCATGGGTGTGGAACGAGGCCGTCACCTCGAGGAACCGGCTCTCGTCGCCGCGGCTGAGGCAGGACCACGCGTCGCCCCGCGTGACCTCGGTCGCCATGTAGCCGCCATCCGGCAACACGCCGATATACCCGCAATACTCGCGATTCTCCGCGAAGCTGCGCGGCTGCAGATCCATCAGGATCTCCCGCGCCACCTCCAGCTCGGCAGGGTCCTGCGCCAGGACCCCGCCCGCCGTGCCGACCGTAAGACCGGCGGCCAACAGGGCACTTGCCACCCCGCCACTCGTAAACTGCATCACTCGAAAATCCTTCCTCCGATGGCCTCCGCAAGCAAGCGCACAACCGTCATCTGGTCAAGATACCCGGTCGCGCTCATGCCCCGCGACCGCTGATACTCGCGGATCGCCGCCCGCGCGCGCCCGTCGAAGCGCCCGTCCACGCGGCCCGGATCGATCCCCAGCGCCGCCAGCCGCTGCTCGGCCAGCTGCCGCATCTGCGGCGTCATGTTCAAGGACGCCTCGCGCGCCTCGGCCAGCGACAGCTCGCGCGGGGTCAGCCCGGTTTCCAGCACCGACAGCCGCGACTGCGCGACACCGGCGAACTGCCCGCCCGGATAAAGCTCGAGATACCGCCGGTAGGCCGCCACCGAATCGGCCGCGCGGACCTCTTCCCAGACACGCTCCTCCTGGGCCTCCACCTCGGCCATGCGGGCGGCGTCGATCTCGTCCAGCCGCGACTGCGCCACCTCCGAGAACAGCCCGTCGGGATAGCGCGAGAGATAGGCGCGCAGCGCCGCCTCGTCCCGGCCCTGCCCCGTCGCCTGCCAAAAGGCACGATCCGCCTGCGCCTCGGCCTCGCGCTGAAGCCGCGCCTCTTCCTCCAGCTCGGCGGCGCGCTGGCTGGCCGCCTCGCGCAGCACGGCGATCTGCGACCCGGTCAGGAACCCGGTCACCTCGAAGCCGCGCGCCCCCTGCCAGCCGCGGATCGCCCCGCGCGTGCCGGGCCCGAAGATCCCGTCGCTCCCCCGCGTGTTGTAGCCGAGCAGGCTCAGATCCCGCTGGATCTGCTGCCGCTGCGACCGGCCCAGGGAGAGCGCCGCCTCGGCGGCCTCGGCCCGCGCCACCGGGTCGGCGGCCTCCGCCTCCAGCGCCGCGGCACGGTCCCGCGCCTCCCCGGCAAAGACACCCGCCGGGAACTGCTCCAGATAGGCGCGATAGGCGCCGGGCGTGTTCAACTCCTGCACCGCGGCCCAGAGCGCCGCTTCCTCCTCCGAGGGGCCGGTGGGCGGCTCCGCCTCGCCCTGCTCCTCCGCCTCGACCGGCGG
>JAOARA010000275.1 GCA_025211115.1 Roseicyclus sp.
CCATGCCGGTTTCGCCCGGCGGGTAGCCTTGCGTGAATTCCGCCGACCAGATGCCGAAGCTCTTCTCCAGCCTGAGCGACAGGAGCGCGTTGAAGCCGATCTCTCTGATGCCGTGATCCGCCCCCGCCTCCAGCAGCGCGCGGCGCAGCGTGATGTGGTCGCCGTAGCGGCAGTTGATCTCGTAGCCCAACTCGCCGCAGACACTCATCCGGGCGACGCGCGCGCGGATCATGCCGATGTCGAATTCGCCCACGCCCATGAAGGGCAGGGCCGCGATGTCGCCCTCGGTCAGGCTCTCGATGACCTTCAGCGAGTTGGGACCGGAGAGCGAGAAGCCGCAGACCTCTTCGCCCAGGTCGCGCACCGCGACGCCCTCTTCGAGGTGGTCGTCGAACCAGCGCATGTGCCACGCCCGCAGGTAGTAGGAGCCCATGATCCAGAACGTCCCGTCGCCCCAGTTGAACACCGTCAGGTCGCCCTTGAGCCGCCCGTTGGGGGCCAGCATGGGCGCAAGCTTGGCGCGCCCCGGCTTGGGCAGCCTCGAGGCCATCAGCCGGTTCAGCCACGCCTCGGCCCGCGGGCCCGAGACCTCGAAGCGGGAGAAGGCCGAGATGTCGAGAAGCCCCACGGCCTCGCGCGCGGCACGGCATTCCTCGGCGACGATGGGATGCGCGTTCGAGCGTTTCAGCGTCGGCTTTTCCTTGAACCCCTCGGGCGCGAAGTAAAGCGGGACCTCCATGTCCCAGCTGGTGCCCCAGACGGCCCCCGCCGTCTCCATGTCGCTATAGGCGGGCGCGCGTTTGAGGGGGCGGCCCGCGGGCAATTGCTCGTTGGGGTAGGTCATCACGAAGCGGCGGGAATAGAACTGGCCCGTCGTCTCCTTGATATACCGCTTGTTCTCGGCCCAGCGGCCATAGCGCGCCACGTCCATGCACCAGGCGTCGGCCTCGGGCTCGCCGTGGATCATCCATTCGGCCAGCGTCTTGCCCACGCCGCCGCCTTGCAGGAAGCCCGCCATCACCGCGCAGGCCGACCAGTAGCCGCGCTTGCCCGGCACCGGGCCGACCAGCGGGTTGCCGTCGGGCGAGAAGGTGAAAGCGCCGTTCACCCATGTCTTGATCCCGGCATGTTCGGCGGCGGGGTAGCGCGAGAAGCCCAGCACCAGCTCGTTCTCGATCCGGTCGAGGTCTTCGGCGAACAGCTCCATCCCGTAATTCCACGGCGCGCCGTCCATCGCCCAATGTTCGTGCTGCAGCTCGTAGATGCCGATCAGGATGCCCTTCTGGTCCTGCCGCATGTAGGTGAACCCCTCGAGGTCCACGGTCATCGGCATCTCGAAATCGCAGGCGGCGACCTCGGGGATGGTGTCGGTGATCAGGTAATGGTGCTTGAGCGGGCTGACCGGCAGCTCCACCCCCGCCATGCGCCCCACCTGCTTCGCCCAGAGGCCCGCGGCATTGACCACGTGTTCACAGGCGATGTCGCCCTTGTCGGTATGGACGATCCAGCCCTCGGCGGTCTGGGTCAGGCGCTCCACCTTGGTGTGTTCGAAGACCTGCGCGCCGCGCTTCTTCGCGGCCCCGGCATAGGCGTGACCGGTGCCGGTCGTGTCGACATAGCCCTCGCGGTCGGCCCACATCGCGCCGAGGATGCCGTCGGTCGACATGATCGGGCAGCGCTCCTGCGCTTGCTGCGGGGTCAGAAGCTCGCAATCCTCGATCCCGATGGACTGGAACACGCGATAGGCCGATTGCAGCCATTCCCACCGCTCGGGCGTGCCCGCCAGCGTCAGCCCGCCGGTCATGTGCAGGCCGATGTTGTGGCCCGACTCGGCCTCGATCTCGGGCAGCAGGTCGATGGTGTAGGCCTGAAGGGCGGCCATGTTCGGATCGGCGTTCAGCGCGTGGATGCCGCCCGCCGCGTGCCAGCTGGAGCCCGCCGTCAGAACCGAACGTTCCAGCAGGCAGACATCGGACCAGCCGAATTTCGCAAGGTGATAGAGCACCGATGCGCCGACGACACCGCCGCCGATGACGACGACACGATAGTGGGATTTCATGGCCGGACCCTCCGCTGCGACCCTTGTTGCGGAGAACGGTAATCCGCTCTGGACATCCCTGTCCAGAGATCTTTGCGCCGGTCTTAACCGCGCCTTCCGCGCCACGGAATACAGGCCTGTCAGCGCGAAGGCCGTCGCCGCCATGCAGACGATAGAGGGCCCCGCGGGCGTGTCGAGGACATAGGCCGCGCGCAGGCCCACAAGGGCGGAGGCCGCGCCGATCCCCGCCGCGATCAGCGCCATCGCCTCGGGCGTTCTCGCCAACGGCCGGGCCGCGGCGGCCGGCACGATCAGCATGGCCGCGATCAGCAGGACGCCCACGACCTTGATCGCCACCGCCACCGTGATCGCCAGCGCCAGGGTCAGGATCAGTTGCTCGTGGCGCGGGTTGATCCCCGCCGCATGGGCCATGTCGGGGCTGAGGGTCGAGGTCAGGAGCCGCGACCAGCGCCAGCCGATCAGCCCCACGACCAGCGCGGCCCCGCCCCAGATCACGCCCAGAGCGCCGCGCGAGACGGCGAGGATGTCGCCGAAGAGATAGGCCATCAGGTCGATCCTGATGCCCGACAGGAAGGACACGGCCACAAGGCCGAAGGCCAGCGCCGAATGCGCCAGAACGCCCAGAAGCGTGTCCATCGCGTAGCCCCGCCCCGACAGCGCGCTGACCGTCAGCGCCATGGCGAGCGCCACCGCCATCGCGCCCGCGAAGATCGACAGCTCGAGCGCGAGCGCCAGCGCCACGCCAAGGATCGCGGCGTGCGCCGTCGCGTCGCCGAAATAGGCCATGCGCCGCCAGACCACGAAACTGCCAAGGGGGGCTGCGGCAAAGGCCACGCCGATGCCCGCCAGCGTGGCGCGGGTCATGAAATCGTCCAGCATCACTCGGCCGCCTCGGTCTTGTGGTCGTGGGCGTGTGCATGGTCATGCCCATGGTCATGCGCATGGTCATGTTCATGCCGGTAGAGCGCCAGCGCCCCGCCCGTGCCGGTGCCGAAGAGCGCGCGGTATTCAGGGGCGGAGGAAACGATCTCGGGCGTCCCCTCGCAGCAGACATGGCCGTTGAGGCAGATCACCCGGTCGGAGGCGCTCATCACGACATGCAGCTCGTGGCTGATCATCAGCCCGGCGCAGCCGGTCTCG
>JAOARA010000276.1 GCA_025211115.1 Roseicyclus sp.
AAAGCAGCGCATGGCCGCAGGACGCAGCGCATTGGCCCGGAGAGGAGCTCTGAAAAAGGCAAAAAGCGGGGTTTCGGGGCAATTCAAGTCTTTGTCACACAGCCCTTCTATGTATGATCGGCCCATCACGACCCGGACGGCACGCGGGAAACCCCGACCGATGCCGGGCTCCAACGGGAAAACTGACAGTACCAAGGCCCGCGCAACCTGTGATGGTGGGCCGACCAACGGGAGAGAGAGACCGACCATGAAGATGCCCCAAATCCCCGCCATGCCGATGTCGCGTCGCGGCGTCATGCAAGGCGCCGCCGCCGTCACCGCCGCTGGCCTGATCCTGCCCCACACCTCGATGCCCGCCCGCGCCCAGACGCGTGGCGGCACGTTCCGCGTGGGCATCGGCCACGGCTCGACCACCGATAGCCTCGATCCGGGCCTGTGGGAAAACCTCTATGTGCAGACCTTCGCGGCCTGCCGCCACAACTACCTGATCGAAGTCGGCTCGGACGGGCAGCTTGTCCCCGAGATCGCCGAGAGCTGGGACACCACCGACGGCTCCACCTGGACCTTCACGATCCGGCAGGGCGTGACCTTCCACTCGGGCAAGGACGTGACCGCCGAGGACGTGGTCGCCTCGATCAACCATCACCGCGGCGATGACTCGACCTCGGTCGTGAAGCCGCTGCTGGCGGCCATCACGGACGTGCGCGCAGACGGCAACACCGTCGTCGTCACGCTGGAAGCACCGAACGCCGACCTGCCCTACCTGATGACGGATTACCACATCCCGATCATGCCGGGCATGGACGGGCGCATCGACCCGGCCTCGACCGACGGCTGCGGCGGTTACATCGTCGAAAGCTTCGAGCATGGCGTGCAGTCGACCGTCACCCGCAACCCGAACTACTGGAAGTCGGACCGCGCGTGGTTCGACCGCGTCGAGCTGGTCTCGATCCTCGACCCGGCGGCGCGCCTGAACGCGCTGATCACCGGCGAGGTCCACCTGATCGACCAGGTCGATCCGGCCACCATCGGCATGCTGGAAAGCCGCGGCGTCGCGCGCATCCTGTCGATCCCCGGCAACGCGCATTACGGCTTCCCGATGGACAGCCGGCAGGCGCCCTATGACGACAACAACGTGCGTCTCGCGCTGAAATACGCGCTGGATCGCCAGGCGATGGTCGACGTGATCCTCGGCGGCCATGGCGCGGTGTCGAACGACAACCCGATCGGGCCTGCGAACCGCTACTTCAACACCGAGATGGAGATGAAGACCTACGACCCCGACCGCGCGCGCTTCCACCTGCGCGAGGCCGGGCTCGACAGCCTCGATGTCACCATCGCGGTGGCCGACGCGGCCTTCTCGGGCGCGGTCGACGCGGGCGCGATGTTCTCGGAGACCGCGCGGGCGGCTGGCATCAACCTCGAGGTCAACCGTGTGCCGAACGACGGCTACTGGTCGAACGTCTGGCTGAACCCCAACGGTGACACGCCCTTCTGCGCCACCTACTGGGGCGGCCGCGCGGTCGAGGACCACATGTTCACCACCGCCTATGCCGCCGGTGCGGACTGGAACGAGGGCCACTGGAGCAACGACCGGTTCAACGAGCTTCTGATCGCCGCCCGCTCCGAGGTGAACGAGGAGCTGCGCCGCGAGATGTACATGGAGATGCAGCAGATCGTGTCCTTCGAGGGCTCGACCATCATCCCGATGTACAACAACTACGTGATGGCCGTGGCCAACGACGTCGCCACGCCCGAGCAGATCTCGGCCAACTGGAACTTCGACGGCTTCCGCTGCGTCGAGCGCTGGTGGATGGCCTGACCTGACCCCTCGCCCCCGGCGCGCAGCCCGCGCCGGGGGTCTTTCTGACCCGCGAGGGAGGACGGACCCCTGCCCAACGTGATCCGCATGATCGCCCTGCGCCTTGCGCTGGGGATCGGACTGCTCTTCATCGTGTCGCTGATCATCTTCGGCGCCACGGAACTTCTGCCCGGCGACCTGGCGCAACAGATCCTCGGCCAGGGCGCCACGCCCGAGACGCTGGCCGCGCTGCGCGAGCAGCTTGGCCTGAACGACCCCGCCCCGGTGCGCTACTGGAACTGGCTTTCGGGTGCCTTGACCGGCGATTTCGGCGTGTCGCTGTCCAATGGCCGCCCGATTTCCGAGCTGATCGGCGCGCGGCTGGGCAACACCGTCTTCCTCGCGCTCTATGCCGCGGCGCTGGCCGTGCCGATCTCGTTGATCCTCGGCATCCTTGCAGCCCTCTGGCGCAACTCGATCTTCGACCGCGCCGCCAATGCGGGCGCGCTGACCGCAATTTCCTTCCCGGAATTCTTCGTCGCCTACATCCTCGTGCTGTGGCTGGCGCAGACCGGGCTTTTCCCCTCGATGGTGCGGATCAACCCCGCGACCACCTTCGGCGACCGGATCTACATGACCTTCCTGCCCGCGCTGACGCTGACGCTGGTCGTCACCGCCCACATGATGCGCATGACGCGGGCCGCGATCATCAACCTCATGGCCTCCCCCTATATCGAGATGGCGCGGCTCAAGGGCCTGTCGCCCTTGCGCATCGTGCTGCGCCACGCGCTGCCCAATGCGCTGGCACCGATCATCAACGTGATCGCGCTGAACCTCGCCTATCTCATCACCGGCGTCGTCGTGGTCGAGGTGGTCTTCGTCTACCCCGGCCTCGGGCAGCTGATGGTCGACGCCGTGTCGAACCGCGATATCGCGGTGGTGCAGGCGGTCGCGCTGATCTTCGCCGGGGCCTATGTCGCCCTCAACCTCATCGCGGACGTGCTCTCGACGATCACGAACCCGCGCCTGATGCACAGGAGGTAGCGCCATGGGTTTCGCCACCTCCGTCCTCCTCGGGCTTGCGGGGCTTTTCGCCCTGGCATGGGTGCTGCGCGCGGGCGCGCGGTCCATGCTGACGGGCCAGTCCCGCAGCATCGCCAACGACATCCCCCTGACCGCAGCCTTCGGCCTGCTGGTCATCGCCATCTACGCCGCGGTCGCCATCGCGGCCCCGGCACTCGCCCCCTTCCCCGAGCGCGAGATCGTCGGCACCCAGTTCGAGGCCTGGTCCTCCGAGCACATCCTCGGCACCGACCGGATCGGGCGCGACATGCTCTCGCGCCTGATCTACGGGGCGCGCAACACCGTGGGCATCGCCTTCGCCACCACGGCGCTGGCCTTTGTCGTGGGCTCGATCCTCGGACTTTGGGCCGCGCTGACGGGCGGCTGGCTCGACCAGGTGCTGTCGCGCTTCGTCGATGCGCTGATGTCGATCCCGGCGCTGATCTTCTCGCTTCTGCTGCTGACGATCTTCGGCACCTCGGTGCTGACCCTGATCCTCGTCATCGCGGCGGTGGATGCGACCCGCGTCTTCCGCCTCGCCCGCGCGGTGGCCCAAGGCATAGTCGTGATGGACTATATCGAGGCCGCGAAGCTGCGCGGTGAAGGGGCGTGGTTCCTGATCCGGCGCGAGATCCTGCCCAACGCGATGGCCCCCCTCGTAGCCGAGTTCGGCCTGCGCTTCTGCTTCGTCTTCCTGACGATTTCCTCGCTCAGCTTCCTCGGCCTCGGCATCAAGCCGCCCACCGCCGACTGGGGCAGCATGGTGCGCGACAACGCCACGCTGATCACCTTCGGCGATGTGACGCCGCTTCTGCCCGCGGGCTGCATCGCGCTGCTGACCGTGGCGGTGAATTTCGTGGTGGACTGGCAGCTGCACCGCGCCTCCGGCCTGAAGGAGTCCTGATCATGAGCCGCGATGTGCTTCTGAAGATCGAAGGCCTCAGGATCGAGGGCCGCTCGGGCGACACCTGGACCGAGATCGTCAAGGGCGTCGATCTGAAGCTTCACAAGGGCGAGGTGCTGGGCCTGATCGGCGAGTCCGGCGCGGGCAAATCCACCGTGGGCCTTGCCGCGATGGGCTTCGCGCGCGACGGCTGCCGGATCACGGGCGGCACCATCGACTTCGACGGGATCGACCTGCGCAGCGCGTCCGAGACGGTGAAACGCGACCTCAAGGGCGCGCGCATCGCCTATGTGGCGCAATCGGCGGCGGCCAGCTTCAACCCCGCTCACCGGCTGATCGACCAGTATTGCGAGGCGCCCGTCGTCCATGACGTGATGTCCCGCGCGGAAGCCGAGCGCGACGCCATCGACCTCTACCGCCGGATGCAGCTGCCCGACCCCGACGGGATCGGCTTTCGCTACCCGCACCAGGTCTCGGGCGGCCAGTTGCAGCGCGCGATGACGGCGATGGCCATGTCCTGCCGCCCCGACCTGATCATCTTCGACGAGCCGACCACCGCCCTCGACGTGACGACCCAGATCGAGGTGTTGTCAGCGATCCGCGACATCGTCCGCCAGTTCGCCACGGCGGCGATCTACATCACCCATGACCTCGCCGTGGTGGCGCAGGCCGCCGACCGGATCAAGGTGCTCCTGCGCGGCGAAGAGGTGGAAGAGGCCGAGACGCGCCAGATGCTCGACGCCCCCCGCGAGGAATATACCCGGTCGCTCTGGGCCGTGCGCAGCTTCGCCCGCCCGGAACAACCCGCGCCGAGCGGGCAGCCGATCCTGTCCGTGCGCAACGTCACCGCCGCCTATGGCACGGTGAACGTGCTGGAGGACGTGAGCTTCGCCATCCACGCGGGCCGCACCGTGGCCGTGGTGGGCGAAAGCGGCTCGGGCAAATCCACGACCGCCCGCGTGATCACCGGGCTTCTGCCGCCGAAACGGGGCGAGATCCTGTTCGAGGGCAGCCCCCTGCCCCCGGCGCTGAAGGGCCGCACGCGCGAGCAGCTGCGCCAGGTCCAGATGATCTACCAGATGGCCGACACCGCGCTGAACCCCAAGCTGCGCTTGCGCGAGCTGATCGGGCGGCCCGCGCAGATGTATCTCGGCCTGCAGGGCCGCGCGCTGACCGAGCGGGTCCGCGACCTGCTGCACCTGATCGAGCTGGACCCCGACACCTACATCGACCGCCTGCCGGGCGAGCTGTCGGGCGGCCAGAAACAGCGCATCGGCATCGCCCGCGCGCTCGCCGCCGAGCCGAAGCTCATCATCTGCGACGAGGTCACATCGGCCCTCGACCAGATCGTGCAGGAGGGCATCCTGAAACTGCTCGACCGCCTGCAGGGCGAGTTTGGCCTCGCCTACATGTTCATCACCCATGACCTTGCGACCGTGCGGGCCATCGCAGATGACGTGGTGGTCATGCAGCAGGGCCGCGTGATCGAACAGGGCCCCAAGGCCGAGATGTTCGCCCCCCCGCACGAGCCCTATACCGAGCTGCTCCTGTCCTCGGTCCCCGAGATGGACCCCGACTGGCTCACCCGCCTTCTCGCCGCGCGCGAGGCCGGGCAGACACCGGCAACCGCCTGACCCCACGCCGGTCAGGCGCGCGCCCCCGCCTTCATCTTCCCAAAAATACGGAATCCCTCCGGTGACGCCCGCCCGACCCGTCAAGGACCGGGCGCGCGCCGCGTCGGATCAGCCCCGCGGCTGGTTCAGCACCAGCCTGTCGGGCCGCGGATGATCCGCATGGGCGGCGACGACCCCCGCGGCGCGCTCGGCCACCACGCCGCCCGGCGCAGTCACCCGGCGGGTGGACAGGTCCACATGCAGCAGCAGCGTTTCCACCGTCGCCGCAGGCGTGTCGCCCCCGGTCCAGATCCTGTTCAGCAGGTGCAGCTTGCGCCCGTCGCCCCCCAGCGCCTGGGTCGTCACCGTGATCCGGTCGCCGATGTCGATCTCGGCGAAATAGCGGATGTGGTTCTCGGCGGTGAAATAGCTCTGCCCGCCCGCGATATAGGCGGCATCGGCGCCGATCATCTCCATGAACCGGTCCGAGGCGCGGGCCGAGACCTCAAGATAGGGGGCCTCGTTCATGTGGCCGTTGTAATCGACATAGGAGGTCGGCACCTGCATCTCGACCGTCACCGGCAGCCCGTCCGGCCCTGTCTCTGCGCGCGGCAGCCGCGCCTCATGCGCCGCGATCACGCCCCCCGCACCCGAGCCGGTGCGCTTGAGCGCCCGCATCATGGCGACAAGGTTGTCGTCGCGCAGCCGCTCCAGCTCACGGATACTGCGGTGCCCCGATTGCGCGTCGGACTGGCCCGCGATCAGGTCCACCAGCTCGTCGTTGAACTCGGGCACGTCCATCAGCTTGGTCCAGGGCCAGCTCAGGCACGGCCCGAACTGCGCAAGGAAATGGCGCATCCCCGCCTCGCCGCCCGCGATGCGGTAGGTCTCGAACAGGCCCATCTGCGCCCAGCGCAGGCCGAAGCCCATGCGGATCGCCTCGTCGATCTCCTCGGTGGTGGCGATGCCGTCCTTCACCAGCCACAGCGCCTCGCGCCAGACCGCCTCGAGGAAGCGGTCGGCGATATGGGCGTCGATCTCCTTGCGGACGGTCAGGGGGAACATGCCGATGCCGCGCAGGGTCTCGGCCGCTTTCGCGGTCTGCTCGCTTGCCCCCACCAGCTCGACCAGCGGCAGCAGGTAGACCGGGTTGAACGGATGCGCCACCACGGCGCGCGCGCCTTGCGCGTTCAACTCGGAGGGTTTGAAGCCCGAGGTGGACGAGCCGATGACCGTCTCGGGCGGTGCCGCCTCCATCACCTGCGCCAGCACCTTGTGCTTGAGGTCCAGCCGCTCGGGCACGCTTTCCTGCACCCACTCCGCGCCTGCCACCGCCTCGGAAAGGTCGGCGTGATAGCTCAGCGCCCCCTCGGGCGGCAGCGCGCGCTCGTAGAGACCCGGCAGGGACCGGCGCGCGTTGGCCAGCACCTCCGCGATCTTCCGCTCCGCCTCCGGATCGGGGTCGAAGACCGCCACGTCCCAGCCGTTGAGCAGGAACCGCGCGGCCCAGCCGCCGCCGATGACGCCCCCCCCGATGATCGCCGCCTTCCGTCCCATCATGTCGTCCTTTCGGTATGTCCATCCACCGCGAGCGCCTGCCCGCAGATCGCCGCCGCCCCCGGCGAGGCCAGGAAAAGCGCCATCGCCGCGACCTCCTCGGCGGTCACGAAGCGGCGCAGCGCCACGC
>JAOARA010000277.1 GCA_025211115.1 Roseicyclus sp.
ACCGAGCCGCGCGCGACAAGCCCGGACAGCCGCTTGCGCAGCGGCGCCTCGAGCGCGCCGCGCCCGTCGGGCCGGCGCAGCCGCATCTCGAGGCCCCGCCCGTTGACGCTGCGCATCTCCCAGCTCCAGCCAAGGCCCGCGCCGTCCCCGCCCTCGCGCGTGGCGAAACCGGTCATCGAGGCCACGCCGCTGGCACCTGTTTCATTAACCAAAACCGCGATCTCCCCCTGCCGACGCGGGCGGGATCGTAGTAAGGACCGCCGGGAAAGAAAACCCGACCCTGCATCCCGCTGGCTTCGGCCTCCGCGGGGACACTGGAGATGAAGATGACCATCGACCCGATCCATGACCGGCACGGGCCGCCTCCGGTGCCCGCCGGTCTGGTGCGGGTCGTGGCGCATTGGCAGGGCCTGTGCCGCGGCCGTGCCCTGCCCGAGGAGGAGGATCTCGATCCGGCCGCGCTGGGGCCATGGCTGGCGCAAGCTGCCCTGCTCGAGCGGTCCCCCCTCGCAGGCTGCGCGGCCCCGCGCATCCGGCTTGCGGGTGCGGGGCTGTCGGCGTTGTCGCCAGCCGCCAAGCGCGGCACGCCCTTGTGCGCCCTCTTCGCCCCGGCCGAGCGGGACAGGCTGCACGCGCTGGCCGCCGGGGCACTGGACGGGCCGGGCCCGGCCATCATCCGGGCCTATGCCCTGCGGCGCACCCTGCCCGACCGGCGGTATTTCATCGACATGGCACTGCTGCCGCTGGCGGGTCCGGCTGGCGCGGTGACACGCGCCTTCCTGTGGTTCGACCGGCCCGGCTGGCGGCTGGCGGAGGAGCCTTGCGCGCTTGGCATACGCGCCGGGTGGGTGCTGCCGCGACGCGTGCAGGACGCCACCGCAAAACCGGGCCTTCGGGTGATCCGCGGCGGGCGCGACACCACGCCCGCCTGATCGCGTCAGCCCGCGGCGCGCAGCGCCTCGCGGCTTTTCTGCAGCTCCTCGGCCACGAGGAAGGCCAGCTCCAGCGATTGCGAGGCGTTCAGACGCGGATCGCAGGCGGTGTGGTAGCGCGAGGACAAATCCTCGTCGGTCACGGCCCGCATGCCGCCGGTGCATTCGGTCACATCCTTGCCGGTCATCTCGAAATGCACGCCGCCGGGGATCGTGCCCTCGGCGCGGTGGATGTCGAAGAACTCCTGCACTTCGCGCAGGATCGAGTCGAAGGGCCGGGTCTTGTAGCCGGTCGAGGACTTAATGACGTTGCCGTGCATCGGGTCGCAGGACCACAGAACCTTGGCGCCCTCGGCCTCGACCGTCTGGATCAGCCGCGGCAGGTGGTCGGCCACCTTGCCCGCGCCGAAGCGCGCGATGAGCGTCAGCCGCCCGGCCTCGTTCTCGGGGTTGAGCTTGGCCATCAGGACCTTGAGGTCTTCCTCGGTCGTGGTGGGGCCGCATTTCAGGCCGATGGGGTTCTGCACGCCGCGGCAGAACTCGACATGCGCGCCGTCGGGCTGGCGCGTGCGGTCGCCGATCCAGATCATGTGGCCCGAGCCCGCCAGCCACTTTCCGCTGGTCGAATCGAGCCGGCAGAGCGCCTCTTCGTATTCCAGCAGCAGCGCCTCGTGGCTGGTGTAGAAATCCACCGTCGAGAGCTCGTGGTTGGTCTCGCCCGTCAGGCCCGCGGCGGCCATGAAATCGAGGCTGTCCTGGATGCGGTTGGCGATGTCGCGGTATTTCTCGGCGTCGTCCTGGTCGGTGAAACCCAGCGTCCAGCTGTGAACGCGGTGGATGTCGGCGAAACCGCCGGTCGAAAACGCCCGCAGCAGGTTCAGCGAGGCCGCGGCCTGCGTGTAGGCCTGCAGCATCCGGTTCGGGTCGGGGATGCGTGCCTCGGGCGTGGGGGTGATGTCGTTGATGATGTCGCCCTTGTAGGACGCCATCTCGATGCCGCCCACAACCTCCATCGGGGCGGAACGCGGCTTGGCGAACTGACCGGCCATGCGGCCGACCTTCACCACCGGCACCTTGGCGCCATAGGTCAGCACCATCGCCATCTGCAGCATCACCTTGAAGGTGTCGCGGATGTTGTCCGCGGAAAACTCCGCGAAGCTTTCGGCACAATCGCCGCCCTGCAGAAGGAAGGCCTCGCCCCGGCTGGCGGCGGCCAGCTCGGCCTTGAGGCGGCGCGCCTCGCCCGCGAAAACCAGCGGCGGATACTTGGACAGCTGCGCCTCGACGGCGTTCAGCGCCGCGGCGTCCGGATAATCGGGCATCTGCACGCGCGGCTTGGCGCGCCAGTCGGTTTTGCTCCAGGCCGCTGCGGTCATGGCGGTGCCTCCTCTGGTCTCGTCTCGGGTGGCTTATAGGCAAGCGGGGTGCCGCTTCCAATGGCGAAATTCGCAAAGCCTTGGGGATTGCACCGGCTGACAATAAATGCTTTCGGTCACGACACGGTCGGCGACGGGCTGGCCAGACGCATATCCATGAGCATGCCATGCCCCAGCACACCGGCCCCCGCCGCTTCGTCTTCGTCCTGCTGGACCAGTTCACCATGCTGTGCTTTTCCAGCGCGGTCGAGGCGCTGAGGATCGCCAACCGCATGTCGGGGCGCGAGCTGTATGCCTGGACGCTGGTGGGCGACGGCGGCGAGGTCGCGTGGTGTTCGGCCGGCATCGGCTTCAAGCTCGACAGCGATCTCGAAGAGGTGACGCGCGACGACACCGTGCTGGTCTGCGGCGGCATCGACGTGGCCGCGGCCACCTCGCGCCGCGTGGTCAGCTGGCTGCGCCGCGAGGCCCGCAAGGGCGCGGTGATGGGCGGGCTATGCACCGCGGGCTACACGCTGGCCAAGGCCGGGCTGCTCGACGGCAAGCGCGCGACGATCCACTGGGAGAACCAGGACAGTTTCACCGAGGAATTCGAAGAGGTGATCCTGACCAAGTCGGTCTTCGTCATCGACGGCAACCGCATCACAACGGCGGGCGGCACGGCCTCGATCGACCTGATGCTCAAGATCATCGCCGACGATCATGGCGAAGACCTTGCCAACCTGGTGGCCGATCAGCTGATCTACACCTCGATCCGCACCGACCAGGACACGCAGCGCCTGTCGATCCCGACGCGCATCGGCGTGCGCCACCCCAAGCTGGGGCAGGTCATCCGCATGATGGAGCAGAACATCGAGGAACCGATCAGCCCCGCGACGCTGGCCAAGGATGTCGGCATGTCGACGCGCCAGCTGGAGCGGCTGTTCCGGCGCTACCTCAACCGCTCGCCCAAGCGCTATTACATGGAGCTTCGTCTGGGCAAGGCGCGCAACCTGCTGATGCAGACCGACATGAGCGTGATCAACGTGGCGCTAGCCTGCGGCTTTGCCTCGCCCTCGCATTTCTCGAAGTGCTACCGGGCGCATTACAACACCACGCCCTACCGCGAACGCGGCGCGCATGGCGCGAAGGAGCGCGCCTGACTCGAAGAACTGCGAAGGACCGCGCCTGACCCGAAAAACCGCGAAGGATCGCGCCTGACTCGAAG
>JAOARA010000278.1 GCA_025211115.1 Roseicyclus sp.
CTCCCTTGGGGGCCGCCGCCATGACATTCCGCTACCCACAGGCTTCGCACCAGCATCGGCGCCTGCGCCGCCCTTTCGGCGCTGAGCTCCGGCGGCGGCCCCTCCTCCTCCCTTGGGTGCCGCCGCCACGACATTCCGCGAAGCGCAGGCTTCGCACCAGGATCGGCGCCTCCTCCTCCCTTTAGGCGCTGAGCTCCGGCGGCGGCCCCCTCCTCCTCCCTTGGGTGCCGCCGCCTTTTTCTTTTGCTTAGGTGAAACGCGGTCAGGCGCGCTCGTCCTTGGGCGAGCCCATGACGACATAGGTCGTGAGCGTCGCCACCTGCGGCAACGCGCCGAGGATGTCGGTGTGGAACCGTTTGTAGGCGCGCAGATCGGCCGCCTCGACGCGCAGCAGGTATTCCACCGCGCCCGTGATGTTGTGGCATTCCCGCACCTCGGGCGCGGCCCGCATCGCGCGCTCGAAGGCCTCTTGCGCGCGCTTGGTGTGAACGCTCAAACCGACGGTCATGTAGGCGACAAAGCCCAGCCCCCGCCCCTCGGGTGGCAGGATCGCGCGATACCCCGCGATGACGCCGGCCGCCTCGAGCGCCTGCACCCGGCGCGAAGTCGCCGAGGGGCTGAGCGAGACGCGCTCGGCCAGCTCGAGATTGCTGATCCGCCCCTCGACCGAGAGGATGCGCAATATCTGGCGGTCTTTCTGGTCAATTTGCGTCATTTGTTGCACAGATTGCATGAGACCCGCACGGATTGCAATTTCATTGCGCCCGTCACGGGGCATCCTGCCCGGCATGACACCCGACCTGATCCTCGCCCTCGTGCTCTTCGCCTTCGCCTCGTCGATCACGCCGGGGCCGAACAACATCATGCTGCTGGCCTCGGGCGCGAATTTCGGCCTGCGCCGGACGGTGCCTCACATGCTGGGCATCGCGCTTGGCCATGCGGTGATGGTCAGCCTTGTCGGACTGGGGCTGATGGGCCTGTTCGAGGCGCTGCCCTGGCTGCGCGCAGCCCTCATGGTCGCCTGCGCGGCCTACCTGCTGTTTCTCGCGTGGAAGATCGCCAATGCCGCCCCGCCCGCCAACGCCCCGTCGGATGCGCGGCCCTTCAGCTTCCTGCAGGCCGCGGCGTTCCAGTGGGTGAACCCGAAGGCGTGGTACATGGCGATCTATGCCCAGACCAATTTCGCCCCCGAAGGCGGCCATTGGGCGGGCGCGCTGGCGGTGGCGGCGCTTTTCGCCATGGTCAACCTGCCCTCGGTCACCGTCTGGGCCGCGGCGGGCACGCAGTTGCGCCGCTGGCTGGACGCGCCGGGGCGGTTGCGGGCGTTCAACGTCACCATGGCGCTGCTGCTCGTCGCCTCGCTCTGGCCGATGCTGGAGGGGATGCGCGGCTGACCCGCGGTCAGAACGGCACATCCCCCGCCGCACCGGCGGCGACGAGGAACCTGCCCACCACGTGTTTCGTGCCCGCCTTGTCGAAGGCGATCCCGAGCTTGTCGCCCTCGACCGAGATCACGTCGCCATAGCCGAATTTCTGGTGAAACACCCGGTCGCCGATGGCAAAGGCGCTTTCGGCCTCGGCGTCGATGGTCATGTGCCGCGCCTCGGAGGGTTGGCGCAGGCCGGGTTTCGCCGCGTTGCTCTGCAGCCGCCGCCAGCCGGGCGAGTTATAGACATCCGCGCGGCTGGCCGCCTCGTGCAGGTCGGAGCCGCGCATCATGCCCGCCACCGGGCTGGCGCTTGCGCCCATGTTCTGATGGCCGTGCAGGCCCGAGGGCGTCAGCACCTCGACATGATCCTCGGGCAATTCGTCGATGAAGCGCGAGGGCATCTGGCTTTGCCATTGCCCGTAGACGCGGCGGTTGCCCGCGAAGGAGATGGTGCAGACCCTCTCGGCCCGCGTGATGCCGACATAGGCCAGCCGCCGCTCCTCCTCGAGGCCCTTCATCCCCTCTTCGTCCATCGCACGCTGGCTGGGGAACAACCCGTCTTCCCAGCCCGGCAGGAAGACGGCGGGAAATTCCAGCCCCTTGGCGGCGTGAAGTGTCATCAGCGTGACCTTGGGTTCTTCGCTCTCCTGCTCGTTGTCCATGATGAGCGAGACATGCTCGAGGAAGCCCTGCAGGTTCTCGAAGCCTTCCAGCGCCTTCACCAGTTCCTTGAGGTTCTCGAGCCGCCCCGGTGCCTCGGGCGTCTTGTCGTTCTGCCAATGCGCCGTGTAGCCCGACTCGTCCAGGATCACCTCGGCCAGTTCCACATGGGAGAGCGTGTCGCCCGCGCCCATGGTCTCGATGCTGTCCTCGATCAGGTCATCGGCCTGAACCACCACCGCGCCGCCCATCATCCTGCGCCAGCGGGCGATCCCCTCGATGAGCTTGCGCAGCTCCTTGCCGCCCTTGCCGCCGATCGAGCCGGTCTCGACACAAAGCCGCGCGCCTTCGACGAGGCTCACGCCATTCGAGCGCGCCATCTTCTGGATCGTCGCCTGCGCCTTGTCGCCAAGCCCGCGCTTGGGCGTGTTCACGATCCGCTCGAAGGCGAGGTCGTCATCGGGGCTGACCACGACGCGGAAATAGGCCATCGCGTCCCGGATCTCCATCCGCGCGTAGAAGCGGGGGCCGCCGATCACGCGGTAGGGCAGGCCGATGGTCAGGAACCGATCCTCGAAGGCGCGCATCTGGTGGGAGGCGCGCACGAGAATCGCCATGTGATCGGGGCTGATAGGGTCCATACCGCGGGTGCCGCGTTGCATCGCCTCGATCTCTTCGCCGATCCAGCGGGCCTCTTCCTCGCCGTCCCAATGGCCGGCCAGGCGGACCTTCTCGCCCTCCTCGCCTTCGGTCCAAAGCGTCTTGCCCAGCCGCCCCTTGTTGCCCGCGATGACGCCGGAAGCCGCGGCGAGGATATGCGCGGTCGAGCGGTAATTCTGTTCCAGCCGCACAACGTGGGCGCCCGGAAAATCCTTCTCGAAGCGCAGGATGTTGCCGACTTCCGCGCCGCGCCAGCCGTAGATCGACTGGTCGTCATCGCCCACCACGCAGATGTTGTTGTGCCCGCCCGCGAGCAGCCGGAGCCAGAGATACTGGGCGACGTTGGTGTCCTGGTATTCGTCGACCAGGATGTAACGGAACCAGCGGCGGTATTGGTCGAGCAGGTCGTCATGGGCCTGGAAGATGGTGACCATGTGCAACAGGAGATCGCCGAAATCGGCGGCGTTCAGATCCTTCAGGCGTTGCTGGTATTGGGCGTAAAGTTCGGGCCCGCGGCGGTTGAAGGCCCCCGCATCGGCCGAGGGAACCTTGTCGGGGGTGATCGCGCGGTTCTTCCAGTTGTCGATAATCCCCGCCAGCATCCGCGCGGGCCAGCGTTTCTCGTCGATCTCGCTGGCGACGATCAGCTGCTTCATCAGGCGGACCTGGTCGTCGGTGTCGAGGATGGTGAAGTTCGACTTCAGCCCCACCAGTTCGGCATGGCGGCGCAGGAGCTTCACGCAGATCGCGTGGAAGGTGCCGAGCCAGGGCATCCCCTCGACCGGTTGGCCCAGCAGGGTGGCGACGCGGGTCTTCATCTCGCGCGCGGCCTTGTTGGTGAAGGTCACGGCGAGGATCTCGTTGGGCCGTGCCGTTCCGGTCAGCAGAAGATGCGCGATGCGCGCGGTCAGCGCCTTGGTCTTGCCGGTGCCGGCGCCTGCCAGCATCAGCACCGGCCCCTCCAACGTCTCGACCGCCGCGCGTTGCGCGGGGTTCAGCCCGTCGAGATAGGGGCGCGGCGCGGCCGCCATGGCGCGCTGCGAGAGGGAGACCGAGGACGCCGCCTCGAACGCGTCTGAATCATCGAAACTGCTCATGGGCGGAGGATAGTGCGATTTGCGCCCCTGTTAAAGCTTTGTTCGCATATTGTTCCGACCGCCCCTTGCAAATGTCGGAATCCGTATTTGGGGGAAGATGAAGGCAGGGGGCGCGCGTTAACCTTGATGAAGGGTTAATCGGGGTCTGGACAAGGGCGCGGTTGCGGGCTTGGTTGCGCGGCATGGACTTGCATGCCCGGTATCCCGCCCTCGCCGATCTGAAGGCCCGCGCCCGCGCGCGCATCCCGCATTTCGTGTGGGAATATCTCGACAGCGCGACCGGGGCCGAGACGATCACCGGCCGCAACCGCACGGCGCTCGACGCGGTGCTGTTCCGGCCCGCGGCGCTGCGGGGCGAGATCAAGCCGGAGCTGTCCTGTTCGCTGATGGGGCGGGACTATCCGGTGCCCTTCGGCATCGCGCCTCTGGGCATGTCCGGCCTGATCTGGCCCGAGGCCGAGCGGCTGCTGGCGCGGCACGCGGCCAAGGCCGGCATTCCCTACACGCTGTCGACCGTGGCGACGCGCACGCCCGAGGAGCTGGCGGGGCGGATCGGGGAGCAGGGCTGGTTCCAGATGTATCCGCCGCGCGATGCGGGGATGCGTGACGACATGCTGCGCCGGGCGCGCGAGGCGGGGTTTCACACCCTTGTGCTGACGGTCGATGTTCCAGCGGCCTCGCGGCGCGAGCGGCAGACGCGCGGGGGCCTCGTGCAGCCGCCGCGGCTGACCCCGCGCCTTTTGCTTCAGGTGGCGCGCTGCCCGGCCTGGGCCATCGGCATCCAGTCGACGGGCATGCCGCGGATGCGGCTGATGGACAGCTATGCCGACCAGACCAAGACCGGCCCCCTGCCCTCGACCGCGCATGTGGGCTACCTGCTGCGTGCCGCGCCCGACTGGGACTATGTCCGCGCGTTGCGCGAGCGGTGGCAGGGCAAGCTGGTGATCAAGGGCGTGATGGAGGCCGAGGTCGCAGCACGGGCCGAGGCCGAGGGGGTGGATGCCGTCTGGGTCTCGAACCACGCCGGGCGGCAGTTCGACGGGGCGATTGCCAGCCTCGACGCGCTGCGCGACGTGCGGGGGGCGACGGGCCTGCCGCTGATCTTCGACAGCGGAGTGACCGGGGGGCTCGACGTGATGCGGGCGCTGGCGCTGGGGGCGAGCTTCGTGATGATGGGGCGGCCCTGGCATTACGCGCTGGGGGCGCTGGGGCCGCGGGGGCCCGCGCATTGGCATGACGTGCTGGTCAAGGACATGGAGAGCAACATGGCCCAGATCGGGGCGGCACGGCTCTCGGAACTGGCGGGGCGGCTGGCCACGCCGGGTTGACCGGTCTACCGTTGCATACGAAACGGCTTGATTTTCAAGGCCTCCCGCGACGACTGCGCAGTTGCGGGCCGGTGTCACGCATCCTACACATGCTGCACCTGCGAGACGGAGTTCCCCTGCCATGACCGAGTTCAAGAAGATCCTCATCGCCAACCGCGGCGAGATCGCCATCCGCGTGATGCGCGCCGCCAACGAGCTGGGCAAGCGGACGGTCGCCGTCTATGCCGAGGAGGACAAGCTGAGCCTGCACCGCTTCAAGGCGGACGAGGCCTACAAGATCGGAGAGGGGCTGGGGCCGGTCGCGGCCTACCTGTCGATCGACGAGATCATCCGGGTCGCCAAGGCGAGCGGGGCCGACGCGATCCATCCGGGCTATGGCCTGTTGTCGGAGAACCCCGAGTTCGTGGATGCCTGCGCGAAGAACGGCATCACCTTCATCGGCCCCAAGGCCGAGACGATGCGCGCGCTGGGTGACAAGGCGAGCGCGCGGCGCGTGGCGATCGAGGCGGGCGTGCCCGTCATCCCGGCGACCGAGGTTCTGGGCGACGACATGGAGGCGATCCGCAAGGAGGCCGCCGAGATCGGCTATCCGCTGATGCTCAAGGCCAGCTGGGGCGGCGGCGGGCGCGGGATGCGGCCGATCATGTCCGAGGGTGAGCTCGAGGAGAAGGTCCGGGAGGGCCGGCGCGAGGCGGAAGCCGCCTTTGGCAATGGCGAGGGGTATCTCGAGAAGATGATCCTGCGCGCGCGCCATGTCGAGGTGCAGATCCTCGGCGACAGCCAGGGCAACATCTACCATCTCTACGAGCGTGACTGTTCCGTGCAGCGCCGCAACCAGAAGGTCGTGGAGCGCGCGCCCGCGCCCTACCTGTCCGAGACCCAGCGCGAGGAGATCTGCCTGCTCGGCAAGAAGATCTGCGAGCATGTGAATTACGAATGCGCGGGCACGGTCGAGTTCCTGATGGATATGGACACCGGGCGGTTCTACTTCATCGAGGTGAACCCCCGCGTGCAGGTCGAGCATACCGTCACCGAGGAGGTGACCGGCATCGACATCGTGCGCGCCCAGATCCTGATCGCCGAGGGCAAGTCGCTGGTGGAGGCCACCGGCACGGCCAGCCAGTATGACGTGACGCTCGACGGTCACGCGATCCAGTGCCGGGTGACGACCGAGGACCCGACCAACAATTTCATCCCCGATTACGGGCGCATCACCGCCTATCGCGGTGCCACGGGCATGGGCATCCGCCTTGACGGCGGCACGGCCTATTCGGGCGCGGTCATCACGCGCTATTACGACAGCCTTCTGGAAAAGGTCACCGCATGGGCCCCCACGCCCGAGGCGGCGATTGCCCGGATGGACCGCGCATTGCGCGAGTTCCGCATCCGGGGGGTCTCGACGAACATCGCCTTTGTCGAGAACCTGCTGAAGCACCCGACCTTCCTGAACTACCAATACACGACCAAGTTCATCGACGAGACGCCCGAACTGTTCGATTTCAAGCCGCGGCGCGACCGGGCGACGCGCATCCTGACCTATATCGCGGATATCACCGTGAACGGGCACCCCGAGACCGAGGGGCGCCCCCGCCCCCGGCCCGAGATCAAGGACCCCAAGCCCCCCGCGCTGCGCGTGGACGCGCCGCCGCCCGGCACCCGGCAGATGCTGGACGAACAGGGGCCGGAGGCCGTGGCCAGGTGGATGAAGGCGCAGAAACAGCTGCTGATCACCGACACCACGATGCGCGACGGGCACCAGTCGCTGCTGGCGACGCGGATGCGCTCGATCGACATGATCAAGGCCGCGCCCGCCTATGCCGCCAACCTGCCGGGGCTCTTCAGCGTGGAATGCTGGGGCGGGGCGACCTTCGACGTGGCTTACCGCTTCCTGCAGGAATGCCCGTGGCAGCGCCTGCGCGACATCCGCGCGGCCATGCCCAACATCATGACGCAGATGCTTCTGCGGGGCGCGAACGGGGTCGGTTACACGACCTATCCCGACAATGTCGTGCAGGCCTTCGTGAAACAGGCGGCCGAGTCGGGCGTCGACGTCTTCCGCGTCTTCGACAGCCTCAACTGGGTCGAGAACATGCGCGTCTCGATGGATGCGGTGCTGGAGACGGGCAAGATCCTCGAGGGGACGATCTGCTACACCGGCAACGTGCTCGACCCGGACCGGGCGAAGTATGACCTGAAGTATTACGTCAAGATGGCCAAGGAGCTGGAGGCCGCGGGCGCGCATGTGCTGGGGCTGAAGGACATGGCGGGGCTGCTGAAGCCCGCCGCCGCCGCCGTGCTGATCCCGGCGCTGAAGGATGCGGTCGACCTGCCCATTCACTTCCACACCCATGACACGGCGGGTATCGCCTGCGGCACGATCCTCGCGGCTTCGGCGGCGGGCGTGGATGCCGTGGATTGCGCGATGGATGCGCTCAGCGGCAACACCTCGCAGGCGACGCTGGGCACCATCGTCGAGGCGCTGCAATTCACCGAGCGCGACACCGGGCTCGACATCAAGGCGATCCGCGAGATCTCCGACTACTGGGAGGCCGTGCGCGCCCATTACGCGGCGTTTGAATCCGGCATGCAGGCCCCCGCCTCCGAGGTCTACCTGCACGAGATGCCCGGCGGGCAGTTCACCAACCTCAAGGCGCAGGCGCGTTCGATGGGGCTGGAGGACCGCTGGCACGAGGTGGCGCAGACCTATGCCGACGTGAACCGGATGTTCGGCGACATCGTGAAGGTCACGCCGTCCTCCAAGGTGGTGGGCGACATGGCGCTGATGATGGTCAGCCAGGGCCTGACGCGCGAGGACGTGGAAAACCCGGAGAGGGACGTGGCCTTCCCGGATTCGGTCATCGACATGATGCGCGGCAACCTCGGCCAGCCGCCCGGCGGCTTCCCGCCCGGCATCCTCAAGAAGGTGCTGAAGGACGAGCAGCCGATCCTCGAGCGGCCCGGCAAGGGCGTGCCCGCGGTCGACCTGGCCAAGACGCAGGCCGAGCTGGCCGAGACGCTGGAGGTCGAGGTCGATGGCGAGGACCTGATGGGATACCTGATGTATCCCAAGGTCTTCACCGACTACGCCACCCGCCACAAGGACTACGGCCCGGTCCGCACCCTGCCCACGCGCACCTTCTTCTACGGGATGGAACCGGGCGAAGAGATCGAGGCCGAGATCGACCCCGGCGTGACGCTGGTGATCCAGCTGCAGGCCGTGGGCGAGACGACCGATGACGGCGAGGTCAAGGTGTTCTTCGAGCTGAACGGCCAGCCCCGCACGATCCGGGTGCCCAACCGCAAGCTGGCCGCCACCGTGGTCAAGCGCCCCAAGGCCGAGGCGGGCAACCCCAATCACATCGGCGCGCCGATGCCCGGCGTCGTGGCCTCGGTCGCGGTGAGCGCGGGTGCGAAGGTCAAGACCGGCGACCTGATCCTGACCATCGAGGCGATGAAGATGGAGACGGGCCTCCATGCCGAACGGGATGCGGTGGTCAAGGCCGTTCACGTCAGCCCCGGCGGACAGATCGACGCCAAGGACCTGCTGATCGAGCTGGAGTGAGCAGGCCGCGCCGTGACCGGTGTCGCCGCGACCGGAAGGGGCGGCGCACCGCTTGCGCGGCTTGCCCCTCCGACGGCTGATCCATCTTGCGCCCGTCCGAACCGGGCCGAGCGGCAGGTTCGCCCGACTTGGCCGCCGTCCCTGCTTGGCCGCGGCGTTGGTCGATGCCCATCCGACACGCCGGCCACAAAGGCGCCGACCGGCGCACCAGCGCCGGCGTCGCGGGCGGCAACCCCCTTGAAAACCTGCCTCGCAGAGGCCCGCCGAGGCGGGCCCGAACCGCTGCCGCAAGGCGTCATGACGGGCCAATGTCGGAGATGTCAAAAAAGGTTCAATTTCCCCCTTGCACCCCCCCGAGCTTATTTATAAACCCCGCCTCACAGAGCGGGTGTAGCTCAGGGGTAGAGCATTACCTTGCCAAGGTAAGGGTCGTGAGTTCGAATCTCATCACCCGCTCCAGTCGCAAAAACCCGGATCTGCGGATCCGGGTTTTTTCGTTTTTGCACCACCGCTCGATGCGGGCAGCCCCGTGTCCCCGCCGCCACGACCGCGCCGGGATCGTCATGCGCGGCGGCTGGCCCGGCACGGGGGGCGTTGCCGGTCGCGGGCGTTCCGCGTAGTCATGCCAGCGTAACCAGTGGAGACTTGCCATGAAGACGCTGCCCTGCGCCGCCGCCATCGCGGCCCGACCGGCAAGCGCGGCCGCCCCGGCCATCGACCGCCGCCACCCCGACAGGACCGCTTCGGACCGCGCACCGCGCGGCACCGCCCGCCTGCCTGCCGTCACCGGGGCACCGGACGGCCTCTGAGCCGTCCGCGCCTCCAGGCCCCTTGCCCGCGGCCCGGCCGCCGCCAGGGCCCCGCTTGTGCCCGCCTGGCCCCCGCCCGCCCACGCCACGCCCTCGTCGGGCCGGGCCGAGTGCCGCCCC